>DASVAM010000255.1:0-5497 GCA_036376375.1 Chitinophagaceae bacterium | reverse complement strand
TGGCGCATTACAGGGTACTCGCCGGTAATTCCCATACCGCCTAATATCTGCCTTGCATCACGACAAATATTCGTTGCCACTTCACACGAATTTCTTTTGGCCATGCTTACTTGTTGGGGTGTTGCGCGGCCTTCACTCATTAATACACCCAATCTCCAGTTCAACAGTTGCGCTTTTGTAATTTCTGTGATCATCTCTGCCAATTTCTTTTGCTGCAATTGAAACCCTCCGATCGGTTTTCCAAATTGCTCCCTTTCCTTTGAATACCGCAAGGCAGTATCATAACAATCCATGGCAGCGCCGATCACGCCCCATGCAATTCCATACCGGGCTTTCGTCAGGCAACCCAACGGGCCTTTTAATCCCTTCACATTGGGAAAAATATTTTCTTTCGGCACTTTTACATTGTCAAAAACAAGCTCGCCGGTTGATGAGGCCCGCAAACTCCATTTGCCATGAGTGGTCGGCGTTGTAAATCCTTTCATTCCTCTTTCCACCACCAATCCATGAATTTCTCCGGTTTCATCTTTTGCCCAAACAACTGCTACCTGCGAAAATGGTGCATTACTGATCCACATCTTTGCTCCATTCAATACTACATGTTCACCAGCATCTTTAAAATTTGTTAGCATACTCCCAGGGTCACTCCCATGATTTGGCTCTGTTAGGCCAAAGCATCCGAGCCATTCACCACTCGCAAGTTTTGGTAAATATTTCTTTCGCTGCGCTTCATTACCATAAGCATAGATTGGAAACATTACCAACGAACCCTGTACCGAAGCAGTAGAACGAACACCGCTATCACCGCGTTCAAGCTCCTGCATCATCAAACCATAGGAAATATAATCCAATCCTCCGCCACCGTATTCAACCGGGACGGTCGGGCCAAAACATCCAAGATCACCCAATTGCTTAACGATCTGTTGTGGAAACTCTGCCCGCTGAGCATAATCTTCGATGATGGGAGAAATTTCTTTCTTTACGTAATTTCTCACCGACTCACGAATTAATTTTTGTTCTTCCGTAAGCAATTCATCTATCAAATAATAATCCGGGCTTTGAAAAACATCAGTACGGGCAGCCATAATAAGATTTCAGATTTTAGATTTGGCGCAAAGTTAAGGGATTGACTATGCATTGCTTCTAAAGGCCGGCACAACTCGTGCAAATTCTTATCTTGAGAAAAATATTTACATGAAGATCCTGGTATTTATCATATCTATGGGTTGTCTCATAACAGCATGTGACAATGACGATCAAAAAACAGAAGTCTCAACCACCACGCCGGAAAAATATGATTTCAGTAAAGACACTACTGTTTCTTCTGGAGAAATGAAACGGTATTGGTTAGTGTTGTTGCAGAAGGGCCCTGATCGAAACCAGGACAGTATCAGCGCAGCAAAAATACAGGCGGCACATATGGCAAACATCAATCGCCTTGCCAAAGAAGGAAAACTGGTCATGGCCGGGCCCATCGGCATTGATGATGATCTTCGTGGAATCTTTCTGATGAATTGCGCTGATTCAAGCGAAGTGGAAAATTTTGTAAAAACAGATAGCGCTGTTATCACGGGCAGATTGGTGATGAAGTATTATCCGTGGTGGACGCCGAAAGGGAAATATATCTTCAAGTAAAAATCAATTTAACACCTGGAGAATTTCATTTTCCTTTAGAATTTCATAGTGGTCTATTGGTTCCAGTATACAACCAAAAATAAACTCGCTGAACCGGGGTTTAAATTTAAGATTTGTCATACCGATCGGTTTTGGAGCATCGATCCCAATTATTTTCCATCTGAGACCGGACATGCTCTCTAAGATCGTCCCGATCTTGGGCTTTGTTTTGTCTGTAAAATCCATGATTGTTATCAACCCACGGGATGTATTAAATATCTCATATACACACCCGAGATTAAATGTATTTTTTTCGGGCAAATAACCATTCATTTCTTCCTGGTACATTCTGGCAACTGTTCTTGCCTCCGCTGCAAAATCTTCCTTCTCGCTCGCATAAATGATAGCACGACTTGCATTCAACAACAGACCGCAGTCTCTTATCATTGCTTTTTCTGAGATCTCTTTCAGACTGCCACCTTGTGCTCCCACACCCGGAACAAGATAAAAATGATGGGGCGTTAATTTTCTTATCTCAATAAATTCATCTGCCTGTGTAGCACCAATTACAAACATTAAATTCTCGATCGATCCCCAGGTTGAAACTGTTTTTAAGATCCTTTCATAAAGAAATTCATCGGTACCATGTCTCGTATCTTCACGGGCCATTTTTCTGAACTCGAAATCATTGGCGCCTTTATTTGAAGTCAAACCCAACACGATCGCCCATTTACCTTCATGCTGTAAAAAAGGCTTTACGCTGTCTTCGCCCATATACGGCGCCACCGTTATGGCATCAAAGGGCAATGTTTCAAAAAATGCTTTTGCATATTGATTGGACGTGTTTCCAATATCACCTCGTTTTGCATCGGCAATTTTAAAATGATCATTTCCTATATATTCAACAGTCTTTTCCATTGTTTCCCAGCCCTGCACTCCTGCCGCTTCGTAAAAGGCTGTATTGATCTTATAAGCAATACAAAGATCCTTTGTTGCATCAATGATCGCCTTATTAAAAGTGAACACAGGGTCGGGTTCCGCGAGAAGATGTTTTGGAATTTTTGCGATATCAGAATCCAGACCAACACAGAGATAAGAACGTTTTGTAAAGATTTGCTCAACAAGTTGCTGACGAGTCATATATGCGAAGATACTATTTGAGGTCCGATGTTTGAAGCGGACCCGTCAGGCGTCTATCTGCCTGATAATTTCGTGATGAAGTCCTTCCTCATCCCATATATCTGCAATACCTTCCATACGCATAATATTACTCATAATTGCTTCCTGCTTTTTTCCCCTTTCCAATGCCTCGCTATATCGAATTTGCGGCGAAAAGGTAACCTGGCTGTAGGCCGGTATCCATTTCTCCGGATACTTTTCATGAAGCTTTGCTTCTATCTTTTTCTGCAATAAAAATTTATGATCGCCCACTTTATCACGCATCTCTATAAAGTTATTCAATGCCAGTTCTGCGATGGCGTCGCCGTCAGGTTTTCTTAATTGCTGGTAGGCGGATAATATAACGTTCCAATCCTCCCCATGTTCTTCAATCAAACCATTCAGCACCGAACAATCTTCAAAACCGCAATTCATTCCCTGTCCAAAAAATGGCACAATTGCATGTGCAGCATCGCCGATCAGAGCAAATCTATTTTCGCGAATCCAGGGGTAACATTTGATTGTAACAAGAGACGATGTTGGATTCTTAAAAAACTCATCTTTCAGTGCTGGCATAAGGGGAACAACATCCGGAAATGTTTTCTCAAAGAAAGCTTTTACTTTTTCTTTTGTATTTAATGACGCAAAAGAAGGATCTCCGTCAAACGGGAAGAACAACGTACAGGTAAAACTGCCATCAATATTTGGCAGGGCGATCAGCATATAATTGCCCCGGGGCCAGATATGCAATGCATTTTTTTCCATTCTAAAATTTCCGCCTTCAGCTCCCGGAATATTTAATTCCTTGTAACCAAAATCAATATAGTATTGACTATATTGAAACCTGTCATGTTGTAAATGGTGCTGAAGTCTTGCAGCTGAGTAAGCGCCATCTGCGCCAAAAAGTAATTGGAAGTTTGTTGTTTGACGTGTATTATCCAGTTGTTCAAAACTGATAGAATTTGTTGTCCAATCTATCCCGTTGCATTTATGATTGAAATAAATTTCTGCCCCATGATGCTCAGCAAGACTCATCAGTTTCTTATTCAACTCCCCTCTCGACACGGAATTAATAAATTGACCTTCTTTGCCATAAGCTTGAAACGCTGTCGTGCCATCAGCATTATGAATAAAGCGGCCGTGCATCGGAATACAAACCTTTCTTATCTCATCCATGACTCCAACCTCTTCCAGAGCCTTGATTCCCCTGTCGCTTAATGCAAGGTTTATTGAACGACCAGCACTGCCAGTTTCCCTTCTCATATCGGCGCTACGCTCAAAAACTTTTACCTTATATCCCCTCCTGGAGAAGTAAATAGAAAGCAGGGAGCCTACAAGTCCGGCACCAATTATTGTAACCTCTTTTTTCATCGGATTCTCATACTACCTGAAGTTTGGAGTCCGGGGTTTGGAGTTGGGTGTCAACGCCAAACTTCAAACACCAAACACGATATCATCACGTGATTTTTAAAATTATTTCGCCAAATCTATAAATATCTTCAAACGAATTATACAAAGGCACAGGTGCGACACGTATCACATTTGGTTCACGCCAGTCTGCGATCACTCCTTGTCTTGTTAATTCATCAAAAACTTCTTTTCCTTTTTTCAGCATTAGCATAGAAACCTGGCAACCTTTAGCACTTTCTTCGTCAGGCGTGATGACTTCAATGAATTTCTGACCGAGCTTTTTGTTACAGTCTTCAATTATAAAAAACAAATAGTTACTCAATAATTTTCTCTTTGCGTGTAATTTTTCCATCCCCACTTCATCAAAAATATCAAGAGAAGCTCTATGCGCTGCCATCGAAAGTATTGGAGCATTACTTAATTGCCATCCTTCGGCTGTTGGGATCGCTTCAAATCCCTTGTCCATTTTAAATCTTGTTTCTTTCGTATAGCCCCACCATCCGGCAAACCTTGGCATTTCAGTATTGGCGGCATGTTTTTCGTGAATATAGACACCTGCTACTCCACCGGGTCCGCTATTTAAATATTTGTATGAACACCAGCATGCAAAATCTACATCCCAATTGTGAAGGTCCAGTTCGACATTCCCCGCGGCATGAGCCAAATCAAATCCGGCATAGGCTCCAACTTCGTGTGCAGCTTTCGTAATAGTTTTTAAATCGAAATATTGACCCGTGTAATAATTGACTCCTCCAAACAAAACGACTGCAACACTATCACCATGCTGTTTGATGACTGAAATAATATCTTCTATTCTCAAACTATATTCATTTGCCCTGGGTGAAACTTCGATGACAGCATCTCCGGGATCATAGCCGTGGTATTTTGCCTGGGTTTCAAAAGCATACTGATCTGATGGAAATGCTTTTGCTTCACAGATGATCTTATATCTCTGTTTAGTTGGTTTATAAAATGAAACCATTAAAAGATGAAGATTCACAGTAAGGGAATTCATCACTACCACTTCCCTTTCGTTGCAGCCAACAATTTTGGCCAATTGTTTAGGAAAAATTTCGTGGTAGGGCATCCAAGGATTCTTTGCGTGGAAATGCCCCTCCACTCCCATCGCCGCCCAATCCTCTAATTCCTGCTGTACATATTGTGAAGTTGATTTTGGCTGGAGTCCCAGTGAGTTGCCTGTAAAGTAAATACAATCCTTCCCGTTATGTTGTGGAATGAAGAATTTATCCCGAAAACCTTTCAGCGGATCTTTCTCATCCATTGTCTTCGAAAACTCAAATGTATTCCTATAATT
>DASVAM010000211.1:0-6215 GCA_036376375.1 Chitinophagaceae bacterium | reverse complement strand
AATATGACCGAACTTTTTAAGGATGATATAAAACAAGACAAGAAATAAAATGAAACCGCCAATTGCAATGATCAATTTTTGCGACGACAGGTGTCCCGTTTTATCATAAAAAAATTCTTCTGCCAAACCCTGCATCATTTGTCCAAAAATATCGCCTTCCACTATCAGCGCTGAAATAAATACAATGATCAGGCAAACAAGATCGACGGCCCTTTCAATTAGAATTGTACCGATCAATTTATCTACTCTTAATTTTTCATAGCGGGCCAGTAACGTGCATTTAAAAACTTCGCCAAGCCTCGGGGCGCCGGAATTCACGAGGTAACCGATCATAACGGCCGCGAAAACATTAAAATTGGAAGGCTTATAACCCAGCGGCTCCATCAAAAGTTTCCATCGTATTGCCCGGCTGTAATGGGCGATCAATAAAAGAATAATCACAGGGAAAATAACCCACTTGCGGCCGCGCGCCACCGCATTTTTGATGTCTTCCCACTTTTCGGGAGTAAGGTGCCGGACCGACAACCAAACAAAGAATCCTCCCAGAGCAATGAAGAAAAGATATTTTAAAATGGTAAGGAGTTTTGTTTTCATAAAAATGGCCGTGACTCTAAAGTTTGTTGCCTTCTTTTGGAAAAACTATCCAGGGTTTGAATTTTTTTGCCTCATCAACATCCATCGAAGCATAAGAAATGATCACCACAATATCACCCACCATACCTTTTCTTGCAGCCGGTCCATTTAAACAACAAATGCCGGAACCTCTTTTTCCGCGAATAACATACGTTTCCAGTCTTTCACCATTATTTACATTCACTACCTGCACTTTTTCGTTCTCAATAATACTGGCCGCTTCGATCAGGTTTTCATCAATCGTAATACTTCCCACATAATTCAAATTTGCCTCCGTAATCACCGCCCTATGGATCTTCGATTTTAAAACTTCAATTAGCATACAAACAAAAATACATGATTGAAGCTAAAAGAAAAGTTATGGATGGATAACCATGTTATCAATTAGCCTGACATTATTAAGAAAAGCCGCCGCCAGTGCAACAACTTTTTGTTTCCCATTCCAGTTTTCAACCGACTCAAGTGTCTCAGCATTTGCGATTCCTATATAATCAACCCTGAATTCTTTATGTCGCAACATTTCCTTTGCTTCATTCTTTATCGTTTTTGTGTCACCGGGGGTCAAATTCTCTTTTATGAAACGTAAAGCTGCGGAAATCATTGGCGCCTTTTTTCTATCATCCGGAAGTAACCGTGCATTACGGCTGCTCATGGCCAGCCCATCCGCTTCCCGAAGAGTAGGGCATATGTTCACTTTTACTTTTTCCTTCAACCCGGTCAGCTCAATTAATTTTTTTATCACCATGCACTGCTGATAATCCTTTTGCCCGAGATATAAATTGTCTGGTAAAACGATCTCAAGCAACCGTTCAACAACCTGGCATACTCCCTGAAAATGACCCGGACGAAATTTCCCCTCAAAAACTGTTTCTAAAAATCCGAGCTCGTACTGCTTTAGATGGCCGATCCCCTCAGGATAAATGTCTTTTGCGGACGGAATAAGAACCATATCACAACCCTCCGTTTCAAGCATTAAAATATCCTTTTCAAGTGTGACCGGATATTTTTTAAAATCCTCGGCATCGTTGAACTGAGTTGGATTCACAAAAATGCTGCAAACGACAATTTTATTTAGTTTTTTGGCCTCTTGTACCAACGACAGATGACCTGCATGCAGGGCACCCATCGTTGGCACAAAGCCGATCGGATGTTTCTCAGATCGTATTTTATCCAACAGGGCAGAGAGGGGTCCGGGCTTTTTACAGATTATCATATTAATTAGTCGTCTTTTCGAAAATCAAGTTCGGAATAAAAAGATTACCTTTGCGGCCATCCCAAAAAAATTCATTTTCCGGGATTTAATCAAACAGGCTCAAACGATGACAGCAAAGAAAAGAATATTATTTATTGCCAACGAGATGTCTCCTTACCTGGAGCTGACAGAGTTTTCTGAAATCGTGAACAGGCTGGCAATAAAATCAAACGATTCGGGCTTTGAAGTTCGGTGCATAATGCCCCGCTTTGGCGTTATTAATGAACGTCGTCACCGCCTTCACGAGGTGGTTCGGCTTTCAGGTATTAATGTATCGGTTGATAATGACGACCTTCCCCTGCAGATCAAAGTAGCCTCTTTGCCAAATGCAAGACTACAGGTTTATTTCCTTGACAATGAAGACCTGTTTAAGCGGAAATATATTTTTACTGATGAAAATGAAAAATGGTATGAAGACAATGATCTTCGCACTATTTTCTTTTGTAAAGGCGCCCTTGAAACAGTAAAGAAATTCGGATGGCCGCCTGATATTATTCATTGCAGTGGTTGGATGACAGGGTTGATACCCGCTTATTTAAAGACTGTATACAAAAAGGAACCCGTTTTCTCTCATAGCAAGGTCATATTCACGATCGGGCCAACTGTATTTAAAGAAAAAATGGGTTCACAGTTTTTAAAGAAAGCTTTGATACATCCTTCAATAAAGGAAAAAGATCTTGAACCTTTTAAGGAAACAAATAATACAGCAATGTACCGTGGCGGAGCTACCTATGCTGATGCGATAACGTTTGGTGCTGAAAAGGTGGAGAAGAAATTATTAGATGAGTTCACTAAGGTGCGTGGCAAAAAAACTTTGCTATACAATGCTGAGTCTGATTTAACAGACTATTTACAATTGTATAACGACCTTGCGGCCAAATAAAATTCTGATAATCCCTCCCTGATTTATTCCAAAAAAAACTCTTGTGACTATTAGATCTATTCGCTTTTTACTGTTCTGTATATCATTGATTTTTGTCGTCGCCTCCTGTAAAAGAATAAATGAAGCTACTGACCTCGGGGATGAAATAATTCCCGGCGCCGACGGTGTACATACCTTTGATACGACGTTAACCGGACTTGAAACCTATAATCACATATTTGACCCGCTAAAAGATTCTATAAGGGTTGGCAGAAACGACCAGATCCTCGGAAATATTTCTGATGACCCATTGTTTGGCAAGACAAATGCTAAAATGTTCCTTGAACTCAAGCCGGAGCTTTATCCCTGGAGTTTTTCAGGTATTCATGATACTGACAGCTTATATCTGGATTCAGTTGTATTGGTCCTTGGCTGGAGTGGCACTTATGGCGACACTACCTTATCACAACGCGTGAATGTCTGGGAAATTGACCAATTTGCGGATTTCAGAAGGGATTCATTCTACACCATCTATGATCCCGGCTTTCCCCATTCGACTTTTCTTGGAACAAAGACCTTTAAACCTCAAAATTTAAGAGACTCAGTAAAAGCTTACCTGGATACGACAGCCGGGCAACTTAGGATACGACTGGATAACAGCTTTGGTGAAAGACTATTAAATTATGATACCACTAATGCTTACAGGTCTGATTCGGCGTTTAAGGAGTATGTAAACGGATTTGAAATATCTGCAGATGAATCAATGGGAAATGCATTAATGGCGTTTGGGATCAACAACAATGCAAACACCAAGCTTGCCATTTATTACCGGTACACACAAAGTGGGCAGAACGATACCGCCGTCAGTTATTTCAGGGTTACCACTACATCTGCAAGTCACAATTATGTAAACCGTTACGATTTTAATAATACGATTTGGAAAGCTGATGCAAATGATCTGGTAGAGGATGATGAGTTGTATATCATCAATACACCGGGCAGCTATGCCACGATCAAGATCCCGGCATTGAGAGATATGAGTAACCGGATAATTAACCGGGCCGAACTGATCGTAGAACAGATTTATCACCCATCGAACGATAAGTTCCAGGAGCCGGATGCGATGATGCTGGATGTATATGATTCTACCCTGGAGGATTATAAATTTATTCCATACGACTTTTTACCTGATTTACAGTCAGGAGTTCCAAATGCAAACTTTGGGTTATACGGACGAAGCAGCGTTGATAATTTTGGCAATCCCATCCGGGTTTGGAAATTCAACATAACCCGTTATGTGCAAAACATTTTGACGAAGCAGGAGCCACTGCATGATTTCAGGCTATATATCACCAAAGATGCAATTGGAAGAATACGGCAAGGCATTATATCCAATACCGGCGGATACGACTTTGTGAGCGTCCTGATAAATCCGTTTTACGCATTTGGAAGGGCAAAGGTAGGAGGAGGAAAGCACCCGACTCAAAAGTTGCGATTGCGACTTGTGTACACAAAAATTTAGTGGATAATATAAAAAAAATGAATTTATCAGGGTGTTATCTTTGCACCCGTTAAGCCCCATGCTGAAGAGGGGCTTTTGAATTTCCTTAAGCTCAATGCGGATCAACAGGATAAAAGTACAACGCCATCCCGCCTTGCGGACCTTAATAGAAATACAAAAGCCGGGCTATAAAACACATACTTAACTCATACTTAAATTCTAAAATCGACATGCCTTATTTATTTACTTCTGAAAGCGTATCCGAAGGACACCCGGATAAAGTGGCTGACCAGATCAGCGATGCATTGATTGATAATTTTCTTGCATATGACCCGCAAAGCAAAGTGGCTTGCGAGACCCTGGTTACAACCGGGCAGGTTGTATTGGCGGGCGAGGTAAAATCAAACAGTTACCTTGATGTACAGGATATTGCCCGGGATGTGATCCGCAGTATTGGCTATACAAAATCGGAATACATGTTTGAAGCGAATAGTTGCGGCATTCTTTCCGCTATTCATGAACAAAGTGCGGATATTAATCGCGGAGTCGATAGAAAAGTAAGTAAACTTTCCTTTGATGCCAAGGCAGATGCACAAGGTGCCGGAGACCAGGGAATGATGTTTGGTTATGCTACCCGTGAAACTGAAAATTATATGCCGCTGGCATTGGATCTTGCTCATAAAATTCTCCAGGAGCTTTCAAGAACACGGCGTGCAGGAAAAGAAATGAAATACCTGCGTCCTGATGCGAAAAGCCAGGTGACGATCGAGTACGATGATAACAATAACCCGATTCGCATTGATACAATTGTTGTTTCTACCCAGCACGATGATTTTGATACAGACAAAAAAATGCTGGATAAGATCCGTGAAGATGTGATCAATATCATCGTTCCAAGAGTGAAGAAACAATGTAAGCCAACGATCCAAAAACTATTCAATGATAAGATCACGTTTCACATCAATCCAACCGGAAAGTTTGTGATCGGCGGTCCACATGGCGATACCGGATTAACGGGTCGTAAGATCATTGTTGACACCTATGGCGGAAAAGGCGCACATGGTGGTGGTGCATTTAGCGGAAAAGATCCCAGCAAGGTTGACCGCAGTGCTGCTTATGCGACGCGGCATATCGCAAAAAACTTAGTGGCGGCAGGTGTTTGTGATGAAGTGTTGGTGCAGGTCTCTTATGCAATTGGTGTTGCGAAACCATGTGGATTATTCATTGATACGTATGGTACTGCCAAGGTGGATA
The DNA here is from genome assembly GCA_036376375.1 of Chitinophagaceae bacterium. GTDB lineage: Bacteria > Bacteroidota > Bacteroidia > Chitinophagales > Chitinophagaceae > VBAS01. Next base: position 713 of record DASVAM010000211.1, on the reverse strand, counting down.
TGACAGATGGCGACATTGCAAGAAAAGTTGAAAAGATTTTCGATATGCGTCCTTATGCCATCGAACAGCGTTTAAAATTGCGCAATCCTATTTATGCAGAAACAGCTGCCTATGGCCATATGGGCCGCGAACCAAGAGTGGTGACCAAAGTCTTCAATAAGGGTAAAGACAATGAAAAGAAAGTGGAGGTTGAATTATTTACCTGGGAAAAACTGGATATGGTACACGAAGTAAAGAAAGCATTTGGAGTATAAGAATAAATGATAAAATCAATTGAGTGATCCGGAGGTTACTATGACTTCCGGATTCTGTTTTCATCCCTTAACCTATTTTTGAATGGTGAAAAGTTTCAGACAGCAGCAAAGACCTAAGAAGAGTTCATTGGTTATTGGAAGAAAAGCCGTGATCGATGCTTTACAAACCGGCATGCAACTCGACAAGATCTATCTTGACACAAGAGTGGTCGGCGATGAGATACTACAGATAAAAAAACTCGCTTCGCAAAACACAGTTCCGATCAGCTATGTTCCGGTAGCCAAACTCAATGCCTTCAATGTCACCAATCATGAAGGCATTGTCGCACAGATCGCAAAAGTTCAATACCAGGATCTGCAGGATACTATTTCCTTTATCACAGAAAGTGGAGAAGTTCCCCTGTTCCTGATTCTTGACGGGATCACCGATATCCGGAATATTGGCGGAATTGCAAGAAC
>DASVAM010000286.1:0-3672 GCA_036376375.1 Chitinophagaceae bacterium | reverse complement strand
TCATGGGCTGTTTTGTTTGAAATTATTGGGGAAGATAAGGACAAACGGGAAATTGAAATAACTTTACTCAATAGTGGTTCCGAACCGAACGATGAGGAAGACCGCCACATTTTCAATGCTTTAATGTTAGTACTATTTTCGTCGACTCTTCATCATGATAGCACAGAATCACAGGCGGACATGCATGGTCTGATCGCTTGAAAATTGTCAAAAAAATTATCAACCGGTGCGCCCACCACTTTTTTTAAACAACATAAACTAAATTTGGACTGCATCCGGGGCTATATTTTGCCGACTAAAAAGCCAACCGGCACGAAAAAATAATGAACGATCAACTTTATTTTAATTAATAAATCATGACAACAACACCCGAACATGATGAGCGAATTGCAAAAATGACTTTTTCATCGGTCTATCCGCATTATGTTACAAAAGTGGAGAGTAAGGGCAGGACAAAAAAAGAATTACATGAAGTGATAAAGTGGCTGACCGGCTTTGATGAGAATAAACTACAACAACTAATTGATGAAAAAGTGAATTTTGAAACATTCTTTAAGAGAGCAAAATTGAACCCAAATGCGCACCTGATCACAGGGGTCATTTGCGGTTACCGGATTGAAGAAATAGAGACCCCGTTAACAAAACAAGCAAGGTATTTGGACAAGCTGGTCGACGAGTTGGCGAAAGGCAAGAAGATGGAGAAGATATTAAGAAAATAAGATAGTCATCTCTAACTTGTCAATAAATAGCCAGCCCATTTACCAATGAAATACTGGTACCAAAAACCTCATCAGCTACTCTCAGAATATGTAAGAACGGTTTTGGTACTCGAAAGTTTTTCTAAACCGGACACTGAACAATTGCCTTTTGTAACCAATGGAATGCCGGCTTTGCTTTGCCGGACTGAAAACGCTCAAAACGGTGATGAAGATATTTTGGAGTTAACCTTGTTCGGAAAATCAACAACAACAGATTCATGGACCGTCAATGATCACACAACGATCATTGCTTATTTCTTTAAACCATTTGCACTATCGACAGTATTTAATGTTCCCGTAAAAAAACTCGTCGGCAACCCTGTTGATCTTTCTAACTGGAGCCCTCATAAGGCAAATGCATTAAAAACACAATTGATGTATGCAGGATCCACAACAAGAAAAATAGAAGTGCTCGATAATTTATTAGTCCAACAACTGCAGGAGAATGATAAGGAATGCAAGATCATTAAATACGCCACCGATGAAATAATGCTCAATCCCGGTACAGAAATTCTATCTGCCATTCTGAATAAATTAACTATTAGTGAAAGAACTCTTCAAAGGATGTTTAAAAAATATGTTGGGGTAACGCCCAATCAATACAGGCGGATCTGCCAGTTCCAGGTTTCATTTGAACAGTTAAGAGGGAAAGGATTCAATAAACTGACCGATATTGCTTACGACAATGGTTTTGCGGACCAGAGTCATTTCATCCGTTCATTCAAAGAATTTACGCAGACCACTCCCAATGATTATTTGCGGTCAGGTTTACAAGAAAAAAAACAGTAGTGTCGTTTTTATTCTATTCTTCGCCTCCATCGTTTCCTAACTTGCTTCTAAATATTTAAACTATGAAAGAAAATATAACACCCTGTCTTTGGTATAATGGCCAGGCTAAAGAAGCGGCTGCATTATACTGTTCTGTTTTTGCCAATGCAAAGATCACGGCGCAATCGCCTATTGTAACAGCTATTGATATTTCGGGACAAAGCTTCACGCTTTTGGATGGAGGACCAAAATACAAACCCAATCCTTCAATTTCCTTTTTTTACATCAGTGAAAAAGAAGATGAGCTAACCAAAATCTGGGATGCATTCAGCAAAGAGGGAACAATATTGATGACCTTGGATAGATATCCGTGGAGCGAAAAATACGGATGGATAAACGATAAGTTTGGGATCTCGTGGCAAATTGCATTAGGAAAAATAAGTGATGTAGGGCAGAAAATAACGCCTTGCCTTCTATTCACCAACAAACAATATGGAAGAGCAGATGAAGCCATTGCACATTATTCTTCGATTTTTAAGAATGTGAAAGTCGATGGGATACTACGTTACGGTGCAAATGAATTACCAGACCAGGAAGGCAAAATCAAACATGCACAGTTTGTTTTGAACGATCAGAAATTCATGGTCATGGAAAGCGCAGCGCAACACGATTTTACTTTCAGCGAAGGAATATCACTTACAATACATTGCGAAACGCAAAAAGAAATCGATCACTACTGGGAAAAACTTACTGAAAGCGGGGCAGAGAGCATGTGCGGATGGTTAAAGGATAAATTTGGTGTATCCTGGCAGATCGTTCCAACCATACTGGATAAAATAATGAGTGATCCTGCCAAAGCAGGCAAAGCGGCACAGGCGTTTATGTCAATGAGAAAATTAAATATTGAACAAATCGTGCAGGCTTCTATTGCATAGATAATTAATGCAACTGCAGCCTGCCAGGTGACATGAATCTATTACCCGCTCAATTCTTTAAAGAGTTCTTGCAGGAGGGTCTCAATTTCAGCGCTTCCGTGTATCAATGACAATCAAATTTTGCCCCGGAAACGCTGAGACACAGAACAATTATAAAAGAACCATTGACTATTATTGCATACTGGAGCGCTCCCTCTTTCCTTTTGAATCATTCAACCGGCAACATTTTCGTACATTTGCGGTTCTCAATTTTTTGAAGACCGATGAGCAAAAAAGGAAAAGTTTTGGTGGCCATGAGCGGTGGGATCGACAGTACCGTAACCGCATTGATGCTTCATGATCAGGGTTATGAAGTAGTGGGGATCACTATGAAAACATGGGATTACGCAGCGAGTGGTGGCAGCAAGAAAGAAACAGGCTGCTGCAACCTGGATTCTTTCAATGATGCAAGACAGGCTGCAGTAGAGCATGGTTTTGCGCATTACATTTTAGATATCCGTGAAGAATTTGGCGGATTTGTAATTGAGAATTTTGTTGAAGAATACCTGGCGGGTCGTACACCAAACCCTTGCGTGCTTTGTAACACCCACATTAAATGGCGTGCATTATTAAAAAGAGCGGATGCATTGAATTGTGATTTTATTGCAACAGGTCATTATGCCAAAATTCGTCAAAATGACAAAGGAAGATTTGTTGTAAGCAAAGCAGTTGATGATACAAAAGATCAAAGCTATGTTTTGTGGGGATTGCAACAAGATCTCCTAAGTAGAACTTTATTGCCTTTAGGTCCATATAGAAAAGCTGAGATCCGGCAAATGGCTTTTGATTATGGCTATCCGGAATTGGCTAAAAAATCCGAGAGCTATGAGATTTGTTTTGTTCCCGATAATGATTATCGTGGGTTTTTAAAAAGAAATGTAGAAGGATTGGAAGAAAGAGTTGATGGCGGAAACTTTGTTGACAAGCACGGAAATATTTTAGGTAAACACAAAGGCTACCCATTTTATACGATCGGCCAACGGAAGGGATTGGACATTGCTTTAGGTCGCCCGGTATTTGTGACAAAGATTGATCCCGATACGAACACCGTTATGTTGGGTGATGAAGAAGACCTCGAGCAAAATGAAATGATCGTTGGTAAATTGAATTTGATCAAATACGATTCAATTACTCCGGGAATGGAGGCAACGACAAAAATTCGTTACAAAGAC
>DASVAM010000198.1:0-2811 GCA_036376375.1 Chitinophagaceae bacterium | reverse complement strand
CCTTTCCACCTGTAAAAGCCGTAAACGGCTGGCGACACCTTCGGTCCTGAGTCACTTAAATATATTTTTTCCATTGTACTGTTAAAATTATAGAAATGATCTTAAAATTATTTTATATCGGGTGGAGGAAATAACACGCCGCCAAATAAAAGGTAAGCCCACAACAAGGTCCAGATTATATTAAACACCTGTGCCACGACAAAAGCCAGTGCCGGTCTTCCTTCCTGCACTTTAAACAGGTCTGAAAACCGCGCCTCCAATCCAATAGATACGAAAGCCAACGCAAACCATAACGTACGCAAACTATTAAGAATTCCGCTCAGTTGATTGCCTGTACCTGTTGGAATTAAAAATGAAAAAACCAATGATGCCGCAATAAACCCAAGAACAAATTTTGGAAATCGGTCCCAGATCAGTTTTAATGAAGGCTTTTCCTGGTTTTCAGTTGCGGCTGTTTTTCTTAATACCCACCATCCTGCGATCAAAAACGCAGCAACTCCGATTAATACATTCTGGGAAAATTTAACAATGACACCCGCTTTCGTTGCAGCAGGTCCAACTAGTTCCGCGGCGGCGGTCACGGATGCTGTTGTGTCAAGAGTTCCTCCCAGCCATGCGCCGCCTACAATTTCCGGTATACCCAATTTCTGAATCACCCATGGCAATATGATGAGCATTGGTATTGCAACCAAAAGAACTAATGTAGTGACATATGATAATTTCTTTTTATCGCCTTTAATGGCTCCGCTTGCAACAATTGCTGCAGATACCCCACAAATCGAAACTGCAGAAGCCAGGATGACTCCGAATTCATCATCGACTTTTAAGCGACGACATAACCAAAGTGCAAAGAACCAAACAGCGGCAACAACAAAAACGGATTGAAGTATGCCCGGTAAACCAGCGCTTATTATATCGGTAAATAAAATGGATGTGCCGAGCATGATAAGGCCGGTCTTAATAAAAAATTCAGATCGTGCTGCTTTTTTCAACCAACCTGGTAAACGAAAAAAATTATTTAATGATAAACCAATCATTAAACCAAATACGACATATTCTATTCCGTAATGGTTGATCGACTTGTTGCCTGCAATGATCAAAGAAAGAACAGCCAGGATAAAAATGACAGCAAAACCTCCCATGTAACTAAGAATGCTGTTTCCTGATGATGCCACAGCTGTTAATGAAAGAAGAAGAAATACCAGCCCGATCCCGCATAAAAACAAGAGATTATTTATCTGAAAAACTTTAGTTACCAGTTCGTTGCCGGTCGACCAATGATAAACGGGTGTTGTGAATTTAATTTCTCCCCAAAAGATAGCTACGAGCAGAATAGTTAGAATAAGGACCCCGCCAATAAGTACTGCCCAAATATCTTCTGAAAAGCCGGATAAGAACGATCCCTTCCTTAATTCAATATGATTATTTTCCTGTTCCACAAAATGCCGATCATTTCAAATCGATTTTATCAATCATTACATCCCAGTGTGCAATCAATAGTTCAAAGCGATGCTGTTCATCTTTTTCGAGTTTCTTCAGGTCAGGATATAATTCCTTTTTATAAGGTTCAGTAAGCCCATGATCAAAAGCAAGTGCAGCATTTTTGAAAACAATGGTTACTTTAAAATCAAACCGGGTGTCTTCGCCGCTGTGCAGTTTTGGTTTTTCTGCTTCTACACTGATAATATCTCCTTTATCAATCGCTTTTTTTAACAACGGATAATGATTCACTTTCCAGAGGTTGATGAACTCATCGGCGTAGCCCCATTTTACCTTATAATAATTTTCCACGATGAAAGGGCTGCTGTTGTCCTGCGCATATAAAAAATTTAAAGCCAGAATAAGAACTGCAACCCAAAAGCTTTTGAGTAAAACTATTTTTTTCATGTTTGTAATTTTATATAAAGTCATTTTGTCAATAAGCCGGCGTCCAGCACAAACTGAGAACCTGTAATAAATCTTGATTTATCAGATGCCAAAAAGATCACTGCATTTGCCACATCTTCTGGCTCCACCCATGGTACATCGATCAGGTTGCCGGCGCTTCTCTCTCCGATCTCTTTCGGTGTCAATCCCTCCAACGCCGCAAGACCATCGTTCATTGGAGTATTTACACCGGTCGGATGAATAGAGACCACTCTTATTTTATAAGGAGCCAGCTCGATTGCCCATGATTTCGTTAACCCTGTTAATCCCCATTTTGATGCTGCATAATGACTCAACCGGTTCATACCACGCAAACCCGCAATGGAAGAGTTATTGATGATCACGCCTGAGTGCTGTTCCATCATTATTGGGATAATTCTCCTGGCAACCAACCAGGCTCCTTTTAAATTAATATCCAGCATTGCATCCCACTCTTTTTCTGACAACTCATGCGCCAATCCATAGGCACATATTCCGGCATTATTAAAAAGTATATCGATTTTCTGAAATTGCTCTAAAGATTCTGTAACGGCCTTGTTTATATCATCATCGACTCTCACATCGCCAGCAAAGACAAGACAGTTTACACCATAGGCTTCACATTCCTCTTTCAGCGAATCAAGTTCATTTTGAGATCCTAATTCGTAACCCGGGTATTTTAATGTTTGTGCGATATCAAGTGCCACTATGTTTACACCTTCTTTAGCTAATGCAATGGCCGTGGCCCTGCCTTGTCCATGTGCAGCTCCCGTAATGAAAGCCACTTTTCCTTTTAGATCGTTATTCATACCCTTAACAGTATTTCATTGTTGAACGATAACCTGAGAGGTAATCATCAATTTCTGTTTCAATGACATTATTAAAAATATTTGTTGCTATCATAAT
>DASVAM010000185.1:0-2958 GCA_036376375.1 Chitinophagaceae bacterium | reverse complement strand
GTTCTTTCAATTTACCGAATTCACTCAATTTAACAATGTGGTAATTTAACCATTTATCTTTTGAAGCTCTCTCACTACCCTGCTCACCGGCAATCCCATCACATTATAAAAATCCCCGTTGATCGATTTGATTCCCACCACGCCGATCCATTCCTGGATAGCATAAGCGCCGGCTTTATCATAGGGTTTATATTTGTCGACATAGAATTCTATTTGCTTCAATGTGAGTTTATGAAATTCCACTTCGGTAACATCAGCAAAAGAAATTTCCTGATCTCCTTTCCTGATCGCAACACCGGTGATCACCTGATGCTTTTCGCCGGAAAGAGCAAAAAGAATGCTTACGGCTTCTTCACGATGAACCGGCTTGCCGATAATGTTTTCCCCCAACACAACAATTGTATCAGCAGCAAGAATTACCTGCTCGGTGGCGACCAATTTTTGAACTGCTGCCGCTTTTTGCCGCGCAATATAAACGGCCACCTCAGCGGGTTCGATGCCCAGTGGGTAATCTTCAGACGTTTCTTTGACGATTATTTCAAAAGGTATTTCAGCCCATTCCAGTAATTGCTTACGACGTGGTGATTGTGATGCGAGAACTATTTTATTCATAGATAGAAATAAAAAAATATCATTGATAAAATCCCCGTAAGCATTACCAGCTTTGTCCAATTGCTTAAGCGGTGATAGTCATTTTGATCTTTTGCTCTGTATAGCTGAAGGAATATCAAAACAAATGGCCCGATAATAAACACAATTGAATACGCCATGGCCCACCACCATTCAAATCTTGCAACATATATTTGTAAGATGACAAGCAATGCGAGAATAACGACCAACCAAACAGCGATATAAACTTTTGCCGCATTAACACCCCATACGATGGGCATTGTGCGGCAACCGTACCGTTCATCGCCTTGCAGATCTTCTATATCTTTTATTGCTTCGCGGATCAATGAGCTGATAAATGCAAAGCCGGCGTAAAGAAAACTGATGCGGGTTATTTTTCCGCTAGGATCGCCCATGGCAAAATTTGGAACATCATGCGGGGAAAATTCTGAGAAGCCAATAACCAAAATCACCCATGCGGTAAGCAGTGAAATAAGAATGTTACCCGAAAGTAATTTTCGTTTTAATGAAACTGAATAGCCAAATAACAAAAGAACACAGAAGAAATTTGCAACAAGTATATACCACAAACCTGTTCTCCAGGCAACCCATGCACTTAACAACAGGCCGGCACCGCTCAATACAAAATGCCAGGCCATGGCCCAGCGCCGGGATACAATCGTGTCAACAACATTAGCAGCTGGCTTATTTACCTGGTCAATATTGACATCAAAATAATCATTGATGATATAGCCAGCTGCAGCGATCAATACAGATGCGGCAACAAGGAAAAGAAAATTCCAGCCTTCTATTACAGGTCTTATGCCAAGTGGAAGCAGGATCTTATCAAGGATCGCAACATGAAAAAGTAGCTGGGTTAATACAATAAAAAAAAGGTTGGGCAAGCGGATCATCTTTATAAAAGCCCCAACCAGGTTCATGTGCAAATTTTTCAATTTCTAAATCTCAAATCCCATTAAAAACCTCAAAGTAAAATCATTTTTCTTAAGTATTTTTCAGGAACTGTAAAATATTGGAATTTGTCCGGATGGACTCGTTTGGAGGGATTCAATCTTTGGAGTTTTACTTAGACGTAACATCTGTTTCATACTTCCAGTGACCATTTACTTTCAAAACTTTTTCAATCACATCTCTCACGCAGCCCCACCCTCCATTGACGGGTGAGGTATATTTCGCGAGACTTTTTACTTCGTTTACTGCATCTGCGGGACAAGCTGAAAGTCCAACTTTCGACATTACCGGTATATCAGGAAGATCATCGCCCATATAAAGAACTTCTGTCCATTTTATTTTGTTATTCTTCAGAAGATCTGCAACAAAAGCCGTCTTATCTGCAATTCCAATATGAACATCTTTCAGGCCCAATGACTCCAACCTTCTCTTTGATTCTTCTGATACACCACCTGAAATAATAAAGACCTTATAGCCGTGCCTTATGGCCATTTGTAAACCAAAGCCATCTTTTACATGCATTTGCCTTGCCTGCAAACCATCACCAAGCACAAGAAGCGTACCATCTGTAAGCACACCATCGATGTCAAAAATAAATGTGGTAATCTTTTTAAATTCGGCGAGAATGTTCATAATGTGCCAATTTGCTAATGTGCAAATATGCAAATTAGTTTCCAGTGTCAGGGTAAATCATTAGCACATTGGCAAATTGGCAATATTGGCAAATTACTTCTGGTTATCTCTCCATTCATACACCCATGCACTCTGTATCATTTCGAGGTGGCCCTCGTTGCTTTCTTCCCGTTTGCCTTCAAAGTTCGGGATCTGCAACACCCACTCAAGAAGATCTGTAAAACGGATGCGATAGATCTTCCCTTCATTAAATTCATCGCCAAAACGTTCATAAAGTTTCTGGGCAATGTCTTCATGATCGGCCCAGTGTATCGGTGGTTCAAAGTGATTCATAATGTGCTAATGTGCAAATTTGCTAATGTGCTAATTAATTATTTCTACTTCTCTTTTCATTTGCAAATTTGCACATTGGCACATTTGCAAATTGCTTCTACTCTCCCAAAAATTGTGTCTGATCCGGTAAAGTTATTTCTATTTCGCCATCACCTGGTAATAAAAGCGACTGGCATCCCAATCTCGAATTCAATCTTGGATTCACTGCCCTGTCAATAAAATCCTCTTCCTTGTCGGTTATCTCATCTATTGATTCCATCCCCTTTTCTATGTACAGATGACAGGTTGTGCAGGCACAAACCCCGCCACAATTATGGTGAAGCTCAATATCATTTTTAAGGCAGATCTCCAACAGGGTCTGGTCCGGTTCCAGGTTTTCCAGGATGACGGGAGCTACTCCTTTCTCTTCAA
>DASVAM010000184.1:0-6331 GCA_036376375.1 Chitinophagaceae bacterium | reverse complement strand
ACCACACCACGAATGAGTGATGAACTAAATCCCTGGTGCTCCATTTCGTTAAGCCCGGCGATCGTGCATCCCTTTGGTGTTGTTACTTTATCGATCTCATGCTCGGGATGGGTTCCTTTTTCCAATAATAATTGCGCGGCGCCTTTTACAGTTTGTGCCGCGATCAATGTAGCCGTCGCTGCATCAAAACCAATTTCAATGCCGCCCTGGATATTTGCACGAATGTACCGCATGGCGTAGGCAGTACCGCAGGCGCCAAGAACTGTCGCTGCATCCATGAGCTTTTCATCGATCATGGCCGTTTTACCCAGCTGGTCAAACAACTGCCGGATATAATTTATTTGTGCCACAGATGCATTTGCATGGGCAAGACAGGTCATACTCTGTTGAATAGCGATCGCAGTATTAGGCATTGCACGAATAACAGGCACCGGCTTACCAATCGCTTTTTGCAATTGTTCGATCCAAACTCCCGTAATAACAGAGACAACAACATGTTTTTTGGGATCAAGCGAGGTTTTTATTTCTTCAATGATATCGGAAAAGTTGTATGGTTTTACCGCAAGAATGATTATTTCGGCAGCCTTCACTGCTTTTTTATTATCGCTATGCACCATAGAACCTTGTTCAGCAAAACGACTAAGTGGTGAGAGGTTTCTTCTTGTTATGGAAATTTCAACAGGCCGGCTGAATTCACTTTGGATCAAGCCTTCGGCAATTGATGCACCAAGATTACCACCCCCGATGATCGCAATTTTCTTTGACATAAAAATCTATTTAATAAAAATGCCGCACCAATATTGGTGTGGCAAACAACAATAAGCAAATATCCGGAATTATTAATATATCTCAAGAATGCCACGGATTTTCACAGATTAAATCCGTACAATCTGTAAAACCAGTGAGATAGAAAGATTTAGTAATACTTATGATCAATCAGGAAATTCTTCACATAGGTCTCAATTCCTTCTTCTAACGAATAGAATTCTTCTTTATACCCAGCATTGCGGATCTTAGTCATATCGGCTTCGGTAAAGTATTGGTATTTATCGCGAATATCCTGGGGTGTATCGATGTATTCGATCGCGGGTTCTCTTCCAAGACTTTTGAAAATAGCAGTGACAAGGTCTTTGAATGTCCTTGCCTGGCCTGTTCCCAGATTATATAAACCCGATGCTGGTTTTCCATTCCCATCCAGACCGGCCGACATTAGCCAGTAACAGATATCCACCACATCCTTTACATACACAAAATCCCGGAGTTGTTCGCCGTCTTTATAGCCAGGCTTATGTGATCTGAACAATTTGACTTTACCAGTGGATTTGATTTGATTGAAAGAATGAAATATCACACTTGCCATCCTGCCTTTATGATATTCATTCGGGCCATACACATTAAAAAATTTCAGGCCGGCCCAAAATGGTGGCTGCTTCGTTTCCTTTAACACCCATTTATCAAACTCATTCTTTGATCTGCCATAAGGATTAAGAGGATTTAATTTGTAGGGAAGGTCATGATCGTCTTTATAACCCAATTCACCATCGCCATACGTTGCAGCCGAAGACGCATATATCAATGGGATGTTCTTCTCAACGCAATAGTTCCATATCTGTTTTGAATAATGAACATTTAATTTTTCAAGAACCGTATAATCAAATTCAGTTGTATCAGTTCTTGCACCCACATGAAATATAAAATCAATTTGCATTGGATGGCCTCTAAACCAATCAAACAATTCAGCTCTCTCAACCCTTGCAATTATTTTTTTACCCTCATAATTGGGTTTTTTGTTTTCAACATTAAACTCATCAACAATAATAATATTATGATATCCTTTACGATTCAGATAGCCAACCATGCAGCTGCCGATAAAACCTGCTGCACCGGTTACTAATATGACGGAGTTACGATCCATAATAATAAAGATTAAGGTTAAGATTGAGATTAAGAAGTCCTCAACCTTAACCTCAATCTCAATCTTTTAAATAGAGCTTAAGGCAGAACCTGCTTCTTCTTTGGATAAATGATTTTCAATCGCTGTGTCATATTGTTCCTGCCACCAATCAATGGTTCCCCAGAATTCACCGTTAACCAGCATCTCACCGCTTGTGACAAGCCCTATCCTTTCATGTGGAAAATCCTTCATTGCATTTTCAAATTTTTCGATCAAATCCGCTTTTACGCTCACCACTACCCTGCTTTGTCCTTCGCCAAACAAATAAGCATCTTCTCGCAAGCCATCTTTTGTCTCCACGGTAAATCCAAGTTCACGATTAAAGCCGCTTTCACATAAAGTAATAAACAAACCACCTTCGCTAATGTCATGTGCTGACTGAATCAATTTCTTATTAATGAGCGCTGCAATTTTTTGTTGCAGGGAAAATTCTTCTTCGAGCTCGAAATAAGGGGCCGGTGACAATTCTATATTACGGATCCTGGCAAGATATTGTGATGAATGAATATCATTTGTTGATCTGCCTAATAAATAAATAACATCTCCCTCCTCTTTAAAATCCAGGGTCATTTTATCATTGATGTTTTCCAATAAGCCAACCATGCCGATCGTTGGTGTTGGATAAACGGGTCCATCAGGATTTTGATTATAAAAACTCACGTTGCCTCCCGTAACAGGTGTATCAAATTTTCTGCAGGCCTCTCCCATTCCTTTTATTACGTTGACAAACTGATAGTAAACTTCAGGATCGTAAGGATTACCAAAATTCAGGCAGTTCGTGACACCCAATGGTTGTCCGCCGCTGCAAACAATATTTCTGGCCGCTTCACTTACCGCGATCATCGCTCCCTTGTAAGGATCTGCAAAAACATACCGGCTATTGCAATCAGTAGTAATAGCCAATCCTTTTTTTGTTCCTTTCACTAAAACAACAGGCGCATCGGTTGGTGCGTTTGTCGAAGCATTGTTTGTACAAACCATGCTATCATATTGATTATATATCCAGCGCTTGGATGCAATAGATGGAAGAGCGATCAATTTTTCAGCAACCGCTTTCAGATCTTTCGGGACAGCAACAGAGGAAGGATCGAACTTTCTTATTTCCTGTAGGTATGTTGGTTCACGATATTCCCTTTCATATTGTGGAGCACCGCCACCCAATACAAGATCATGAGCAGGCAGTGAAGCTTCCAATTCATTATTCATGTAAAAATTGAGAATGCCATCATCCGTCACTTCTCCAATAACCGAACATGGCAGGTCCCATTTTTCAAAGATCTTTGTCACTTCATGCTCTCTTCCTTTTTCAGCCACCAATAGCATTCTTTCCTGGCTTTCACTTAACAAAAGTTCCCATGCCTTCATATTTTTCTGGCGGGTTGGAACTTTATCAAGATCGATTCTCATTCCCACTTCACCCTTAGCACTCATTTCAGATGTGGAACAGATAATTCCTGCTGCACCCATATCCTGCATACCAACTACAGCGCCCGTTTGAATTACCTCCAAACAAGCTTCCAATAATTTTTTCTCCTGGAAAGGATCACCAACCTGTACAGCGGGCAGATCCTGTGCACTCTCCTCAGTAATGTCAGCTGATGCAAATGAAGCTCCACCTATTCCATCTTTGCCAGTGGCACTTCCGACAAACATGACAGGATTACCTTTTCCTTTTGCAGTGGCAGAAACTGTTTCGCCGGCTTTCACGATACCAACACTCATCGCATTGACCAATGGATTGGTATGATAGCATTCATCAAAATAAATTTCCCCGCCAACGGTTGGTACGCCGAAACAATTTCCATAATGACCAATGCCGTGTACAACGCCGGAAAGTAAATGTTGTGTTTTATCTTCTTCCAGATTTCCGAAACGGAGGGAATTTAGTGATGCAATAGGTCTTGCACCCATCGTGAAAATATCCCGGTGGATTCCGCCAACCCCGGTTGCTGCCCCCTGGAAGGGCTCAATCGCAGAAGGATGATTATGTGATTCAATTTTGAAAACAACCCCAAGCCCATCACCAATATCCATCAATCCGGCATTTTCTTCACCGGCTTTTACAAGCATCCGGCCACCTTCACGAGGCAGGGTCTTTAACCACTTGATGGAATTTTTATAACTACAATGCTCGCTCCACATACCACTAAAAGCACATAGCTCATTGAAGTTTGGTGTTCGTCCGAGTTTTTGTTTGATCAGTTCAAATTCTTCTGCTGTCAGGCGAAGTTGTTCCGCAGTTTTTGCTGTTATTTCCATAGTTTTTAAGAAAGCGCAAAGCTAACGATATTGTCTGATGTAGGTGACGTGATATCCATCTTTTATGAACTTTAAAACCATGTTCGTTGATTTGATCTTGTAGTTGTTATACGGAACATCAAAGATTTATGGCTATTTTGTGCAGATAAACCTGACCGATTGTATTATCTATTATTTGCAGGATATCTCTGTCTTTTTGCATGGTTAATCACAAAGCTTGGTTTCTTTAAAAAATCCGGACTGAGCAATGCCCAGTTAGTTATCTTGTTTTTGCTGCGGGTAATGGCTGGCATATTCTATGGCTGGATCGGCATCTATTATGGCCAGTACGCTTATATGTACGATACATGGGGCTATCATTATTTAAGTATCGACGAATACAAACTGCTTTTCAACAGCCCATCAGAGTACTTTTTCAATATCTTTCACAGTGATTATGAAAATAAATATGGCGGATTCTTTTCTTCCGGCTATTCCTGGTGGAATGATCTGAAAAGTAACATGTTCATTAAGTTTCTTTCATTGGTGAACGTTTTCAGTTTTGGGAACTATTACGTGAATGTTATTTTCTATTCTTTTATTACGTTCACAGGTCCGGTTGCAATGTACCGTGTTTTTAGTGACGTATTTCCCGGTAAAAAAGTGCATGTGTTGATCGCCACATTTTTGATCCCCTCATTTGCATATTGGACAAGTGGAATTCACAAAGATGGTCTTGTCTTCCTGGCGATAAGCCTTATTGTTTATTATGTTTATTTTTCATTGAAGGAAAACAGATTCAGGCTTTCCCGGATATTCCCTTTGTTCATGTCATTCATCATCATTCTTTCATTTAGAAATTTTTTGCTGGTCATATTGATCCCGGCATTATTTGCGTGGATCGTCTCAACAAAGACCCCAAAAAGAAATGCGCTCATTTATGGTTCCACCTATCTGATATGCGGATTACTTTTCTTTTCATTGAGATATTTTTTTCCCGCGCTTGATTTTCCAAAAGCAGTTGTTGACAAACAAAAAGCTTTTAAAACATTACAGGGAAATTCTGGGATCGATATGCCCGAATTAAAACCGACGATTGGTAGCTTTATCCTAAACACCCCTAATGCTCTTAGTTCCACCACGCTTCGTCCACACCCGGGGGATGTAAAACATATCCTCTCCATGGCGGCCGCATCTGAAACTGCATTTCTTTTACTCCTGTTTTTTTTATTCTTGTTTTGGCGGACAAACGGGATAAAGTCGCCATCGTTTACCTGGTTTTGTATTTTCTTCTCCTTTTCCCTTTTGTTGTCCATCGGTTTTACCGTGAATTTTCTCGGGGCGATCGTCCGGTACAGGAGTATTGTCCTTCCTTTCTTAATGGTGCCTGTTATTAGCCTGATTAACTGGGAAAGAATAAATGCTATACTCTTCAATAACATTAAAAATAATTCTAATATTTCGACAAGCTAGCCAATTTTCTTCTATTACTGTCATTTATTCAATTTTTTTGACAAAATTTTCCACAATTAGCTTAACAAATGCCATTACACACTAAAAATTATTGGTTTTTTTCTGCAATATGCTTTTTTTTGCATTTGAACCCCTTTATTAAAATTTAAATGCAATTGTTATGGTGTCATCAAAACTCGAATACATCTGGTTGGATGGGTATAAGCCAATTCAAAGCCTGAGAAGTAAAACTAAGATTGAAAAAAACTTTAGTGGCAAATTAGAAGACTGCCCCGTCTGGTGCTTTGATGGTTCTTCCACTGAACAAGCTCCCGGCGGATCATCTGATTGTTTACTCAAACCAGTATTTATTGCGAAAGACCCACAAAGAAAAAACGCGTACCTCGTAATGTGTGAAGTATTAAGTCCCGATGGCACTCCTCACGAATCAAATGGCAGAGCAACGATCGAAGATGATGACAATGACTTTTGGTTTGGATTTGAACAAGAATACTTTTTATGGAATCCGGAAACAAATAAACCGATTGGTTTTCCTGAAGGCGGATTTCCCGGGCCACAGGGTCCTTACTATTGCTCCGTAGGAGCGACAAACGCATATGGCCGGGCGATGGTTGAAGAACACCTCGATGCATGTCTTGAAGCAGGATTAAATGTGGAAGGCATCAA
>DASVAM010000179.1:0-3689 GCA_036376375.1 Chitinophagaceae bacterium | reverse complement strand
GCAGTTTCTGTCTCTTCCATCATTCCCATGTGGCCGGATTTTTTCAGGACGTGAAAATAAGATTTTTCAGGGAGATGACACTGCTTCAAGACGTCATTAAGAGGAATGGCATTATCATGTTCGCCGGCAATAAAAAGCACGGGATTTTTCGTGTTTTTCAGGATATGAGTTCGGTCGGGTCGGGCCATCATGGCATTGTAATAAGCAATAAGAGCGGCGGGTTTAAAATCCTTTAAGGTTTCAATAAAGGAGGAGACAAGATCAGGATTTTGTTCTTTGGTAGTTGGAGAAAATAGATTGGGTGTAGTTGTTTTTAAAAACTCAAATGCACCATGTTGTTTAATAAATTCAATTCCTTTTTTGCGTGTTTCTTTTTTTTCATCAGTATCGGGAAAAGCCGTAGAATGAAAAAGGCCAAACGCAATGACGTGATTCCAATAACTCTCCACCAGCGCCAACGTAATATACCCGCCCATGCTATGCCCGATCACCGTGCACTCATCGATATTTTCTTCATGAATTATCGAATGCAATGCTTCAGCCATTCCTTCCATGCTCATATCGGCGATCATTTCAGATTTGCCTGAACCCGGTAAGTCAGGTATTATAAAACGAAAACCTTTGTTTAATAAAGTATTTTCAATAGCCGCGGCTTGCGTGCCTGTTATTTCTCCCCCTTTTGGGGAGGTTAGGAGGGGGTTCCAAACATTTCCATCTTCTCCAAAACCATGAACTAGCATGACCGGCTTACCATTTCCAATGCTGCGGTAAAATATTTTTTTGCCCAGGTATATAATTGATCTTTCCATTTGTTGTTGTTTCTGATTTATCAATAACTCATGTCGATCGGTTTGCTGATATAAAAACTTCTTACCAGGATTATTCCCATAACCGGCAACAGGGAATTATTGAATTGTTGAGGGAGAAAAAACCATACCAGTAATAGTGCGATGGTATAAAAAAAGACAAATCTGAAATAGCTGCGTCCCCATCTTTTTTTACCAAACAACATAAAGGCGAATGGCAGGTGAGTTGGCAGGGCCCATAGCAAGTTGAAATTATTTTTACACATGGCATGCTCTGTTCCAAACCACATAAATAAGATCAATACACCGATCAAACCAACAAAAACAAATAAAAAGAAATCAAATATTTTAAAAAACAAAGGCCACGAATAACGGGAATAAAAGCTTGCAGCGGCAATTATTAAGAACAAAACTCCAAAAACCATAAAAGGCGTTATACCTGATTTGGTTTTATATGACTCAAAATAATCCAAGAGGATCTTTTTCTCTTTTACCACGGATTTCCCATTTAGAGTCGAACTATCGAAAGCCATTAATAAATAATCAGGGAGGAACATCGCTTCGCGGTTGGTAACTTTTTTATCCATTGGATTACCCAGCAGCATATCAATGCCAAGCTTGCTCCATTGCTGACCGCCACGATCAAGATAAATATGAATAAGATTTCTGAAAGTGGTATTGGGTTTTGGTAAAATATTTTTTGAATCAAGTGAATCGCCACCGGCCTGCTCTATCATATCCCGTAAACGGGTGGTGCAATTATCGTAGTTAAAATCGTACCGATAATATTTATTCTCTTCTTTTGCATTTTCAAACAATGCGGCGACCAGTTTTTGTTTTTCTTCACAGGAGAGATTGACTACTTGTTCCGTAACGCCTCTTTTATCATATTCGTACTCATATAAAAAAGACGAAAGCGAATCAATTGAAACGAAATATAAGAGCTTGCCTTTTACAAACTTGTTATAAAAGTCAGGATCAAAAAAATCAAAGGTTCCATAGTTAAAAACAAGATCAGCATTGTTAGCACTATCAACTACTCTGAATGCACTATGGCCAAAAGTGGAATAAAGTTCTGTGCCGGGGGTACAGGTGAGCAAACTAATACGAATGCCACAACTATCAGTTTGTGCCGGTGAAATGTAAAAAGCAAAAAGTAAAATTGGAATAAACAGTCGCTTCACCTAAGATTATTTTGGTAAATGTAAAAGTTTATTTCACGCAAACCGGCCTGCCGGCAGGCAGGGGCACTTAAATAAAAGCTAAGAACGCATAGAGACATTTGTTTTTATTGCTGAATAATGAACAGAACGT
The DNA here is from genome assembly GCA_036376375.1 of Chitinophagaceae bacterium. Classification (GTDB taxonomy): domain Bacteria; phylum Bacteroidota; class Bacteroidia; order Chitinophagales; family Chitinophagaceae; genus VBAS01. Next base: position 1,569 of record DASVAM010000179.1, on the reverse strand, counting down.
AAAAGCGTGCGGCGCAAGGAACGACGATAGTAGTAATTCAGACGACCTCATAAACCTCATCATCCATCTTCTTCTCCTTAAGGAGGAGAAGCGGCGCTTCAGTGCAAAGCCGGTCTGCATATCTTCCATTTCAACCCAAGGATTTATCCAGGCAAATAGTGTAGTATAAATCTAAGTTCCCCCTTTGGGGGACAGGGGGCTTTACTTCCTGCTATAATTCGGAGACTCTCTTGTTACCTCCACGTCATGCGGATGGCTTTCTTTCATACCTGCATTAGTGATCTTTATGAACGTTGCTTTCTTGAGATCATCAATGCTGGAGGCACCACAATAACCCATACCTGCACGAAGCCCACCGGTGTACTGATAAACGATCTCTTTTAATGTGCCTTTGTACGCCACTCTGCCTTCAATTCCTTCTGGTACAAATTTCTTTACATCATCTTCCACATCCTGGAAATAACGATCACTGCTGCCGGTGCTCATAGCGCCAAGCGAGCCCATGCCCCGGTACTCTTTGAATTTTCTTCCTTCATAGATGATGGTTTCACCCGGACTTTCTTCCGTGCCCGCAAACACACTTCCCATCATCACACAATCAGCGCCGGCTGCAAGAGCTTTCACCATATCGCCGGTATAACGGATACCACCGTCAGCTATCAAAGGAATATTTTTATTCTTTAATTCTTTATACGCCTCCATTACAGCAGTAAGTTGCGGCACACCCGCACCAGCAACAATACGGGTTGTACAAATTGAACCTGGACCAATACCCACTTTCACTGCATCGGCACCGGCTTCTGCTAATGCTTTTGCGCCTTCCGAAGTGCCCACATTACCTGCGATGACATTCAATTTTTTAAAATTCTTTTTTACGTCTTTCAATGCATTGATCACACCTTTGCTGTGCCCGTGTGCACTGTCAAGACCGATAATGTCAACACCTACTTTTTGTAATGCATCAACACGATCAAGCATATCTCTTGTAATACCAACACCGGCGCCAACTAATAATCGTCCGAATGAATCTTTCACTGCATTGGGATGACTTTTTAATTTCAAAATATCACTATAGGTAAAAAGACCTTTTAACCTGCCCTGCTTATCTACGATCGGGAGCTTTTCAACTTTTGTTTTCTTAAAAAGTTGTTCTGCCTTTTTAAGATCGGTTCCTTCGGGAGCTGTGTACAAATTTTCTTTCGTCATCACCTCACTCACTTTTCTTTTCGGATCATCTTCAAAACGAAGATCACGGTTAGTAAGAATACCGACTAATTTTCCAGCTTTATCAATAATAGGAATACCGCCAATCTTATTTTCCCGCATAAGCTTCAAGGCATCCCCAATTGTTGCGTTTGCAGGCAAAGTCACAGGGTCAAGAATCAATCCACTTTCACTGCGTTTTACTTTGCGTACCTGTGCAGCCTGTTCTTCAATGGTCATATTTTTATGAAGAATACCGAGACCTCCTTCTCTTGCAAGGGCAATGGCGAGATTGGCCTCCGTCACTGTATCCATGGCAGCGGAAAGCATCGGAACATTTAATGAAATATCTTTTGTCAGGCGGGT
>DASVAM010000176.1:0-2532 GCA_036376375.1 Chitinophagaceae bacterium | reverse complement strand
AATCCAAATCTCTGGTAACGGCGGCTGAAAATCAAGTTGATTCAAACAGATTGGTGATCGGAGTAACACACAATGGTGAAGCAAAAGCATATCCAATCCAATTTATCGGCTATCATCACCAGGTGCAGGATACTATTGGTGGTAAACCCATGATCATTACTTACTGTACTGTTTGCCGCACAGGAAGAGTATTTGAACCTTTAGTAAATGGCAAACACGAAAAATTCCGTTTGGTTGGAATGGATCATTTCAATGCTATGTTTGAAGATGCCACTACAAAAAGCTGGTGGCGCCAGGTAAATGGAGAAGCAATAACCGGGAAATTAAAAGGACTACAATTACCGGTGGTATACAGCACCCAAACTTCCCTGGCAGATTGGTTAACATTAAACCCGAATTCCCTTGTTATGCAGGCTGATCCCGCCTTTATAAGATCTTATGACAGCACTTTTAAATTTGAAAGCGGTTCCAGCAAAAGTAAATTGACAGGTACAGATAGTCTTTCATGGAAAGATAAATCATGGGTGATCGGCGTGAAAGCTGACAAAGAAAGCAAAGCCTGGGATTGGAACCAGTTGAAAAAAGAAAAATTGATACATGATCAAATCGGCACAACTCCGGTTTTGATCGTGTTATCAAAAAATAATAAAAGCCTTTTTGCATTTGAGAGGCCCGCAGCTAATTCGGTTTTTACGCTGAATGGCGACACTTTGCACTTTGATTACCATAGATACAGAATTGATGGCAAAGGAATTGATACTCTATTTTCCTTGAAACCACTACCGGCTTCACAGGAATTCTGGCATAGCTGGAGAACGTTTAATCCCGGCACTATGCATTGATCTGACAACGGTCGTTTTCTATTGTGCGGTGTGGTTCATGTATCTTTAAAGTGAATTTACCATCATGAAAAAAACTACACTTATCCTGATCGTTCTTTTGTCTTCAGGAATCATCCCGGCACAAACAAATGTGGAAACTCCTGACCAGGTTTATGGCGAGCTATTTAGAGACGTGCAGATGTCAAAGATCTTTCCTGATGGAAAAACATTTGTGGACTGTATTCCTAAAAGAGATCCCAAAGACATTGTAAAAGATTACCTCGCCATTAAGAAAAACCCGGCAATCAAATTTTCACTGGAACTTTTTGTAAAGGAGAATTTTGAGCTACCACCGGCCCCACCAACTGTCAATTATGTTCAACAGGAGAAAGATGTTGTAATGCATATCAAAAATCTTTGGGGTGCATTAAGACGTGAGCCTGATAAAAAGATAGAAGGAAGCTCTTTGTTGCCCTTACCCTATTCATATATTGTACCGGGAGGCCGTTTTCGTGAGATTTATTATTGGGATTCTTATTTTACCATGCTTGGATTAAAAGAAAATGGTGAAACTGACATGATCGAGAACATGATAAAAAACTTCGCCTATCTCATCGAAACTTATGGACATATTCCCAATGGAAACCGGAGTTATTACATCGGCAGATCGCAACCACCCTTTTTTGCTGCAATGGTTCAGTTGCTTGCCACAATAAAAGGAGACAATGTTTACGTTACCTTTCTACCCGCCCTGGAAAAAGAATATAAGTTCTGGATGGATGGAGCTTCCAAATTGAAAGTCGGGCAGGCGCATCGTCGTGTTGTTAGATTAAAAGATGGGGCTATTTTAAATCGTTATTGGGACGACAGTAATGTGCCAAGACAGGAAAGCTGGAAGGAAGATCTTGAAACAGCTGCAAAATCAAAACGAAATAAAATTGAAATGTATAAGCACTTGCGTGCCGGTGCAGAGAGCGGAATCGATTTCAGCAACCGTTGGTTTGCCGATGGAAAAAATCTTACTTCAATACAGGTCACAAACTATATAGCCGTTGACCTGAATGCCCTTTTAACCAATCTTGAATATGCAATTTCAAAAGGATACCAGGTGAACAGAAATGATAGTCTAGCAAATGAATATAGAAAGAAGGCAGAAAAAAGGAGAGTGGCTATAGATAAATATTGCTGGAATTCAAGACTGAATTATTACTGCGACTATAATTTCAAAACGCAACGGATACTTAGCGAGGTCACCCCCGCCGGCATGTATCCATTTTGCTTTTTCGAAAGTAAGCCTGATTATTTAAGTCTGCAGGCGAGAAAAGCAGCTGAAGCGATCAAATCGCAACTGTTACAGGCAGGTGGAGTAACCACGACAAAAAATAATACCGGCCAGCAATGGGATTCACCGAACGGGTGGGCGCCATTGACCTGGATGACCATTTGGGGTCTTGATCGCTGCGGACAAAAAGAACTGGCAAAAGATATTGCCATGCGCTGGATGAAATTAAATATGGATGTCTATGCCCGTACAGGTAAGCTCATGGAAAAATACAATGTTGTCGATACTCACCTCGAAGCTGGTGGTGGTGAATACCCGGGACAGGATGGGTTTGGCTGGACCAATGGAGTGTTGCTGGCACTGATTACGAAGTATGGAAAGCCTGAATGAAGGCTAAGAGTTTAAAAGCCTGCCTGTCGGCAGACAGGG
>DASVAM010000175.1:0-2723 GCA_036376375.1 Chitinophagaceae bacterium | reverse complement strand
TGGTAATATTTGTAGATGACCTGCAATGGGCGGATGCGTCGTCGTTAAGTCTTATCAAGATCATTGCAGAGAACAGGGACATAGAATATGTGATGTTCATCGGTGCTTATCGTAAAAATGAGGTGGATGAAGATCATCCTTTGATTAAAAAGATTAATGAGTTACGGGAGGAGAATGTTGTTTTTGATGAAATGGAGCTGGGCGATCTTTCTTTTGAAGACGTGGAGAGTCTTGTTGGAGGGGCACTTAATTCCAGTTTGAAACATTCCTCGTTTTTATCGGATATTATATATAATAAGACGAAAGGAAATGCTTTTTATACCTGGCAATTCCTGAAATCAATCTATGACGAAAGATTTCTTTGGTTTGATTTCGACAAAGAACATTGGCAGTGGAATGCTGACCTGATCATGCAAATGAATGTGTCCGGTAACGTAGTCGACCTGTTGACTGAGTATGTTCAAAAACTTCCTGCCGGGACATTAAACTTGCTTGAAACGGCTTCGGCTATTGGCAATCGGTTTGATAAAAGAACGTTGGCTATCGTAAGCGGGGAAGCAGAAAAAGAAATACAGGATCAATTAAATATTGCAGTGTCGGACGGATTGTTGATCCCCGCCGGAGATGAATACAAATTTGCTCATGATCGTGTCCAACAAGCCATTTACTCTCTCGTCCCGGACAAAGAAAAAAATACGCTGCATCTTTTAAATGGAAGGAGATTGGTATCGTATTACGGAATGGCGGAACAGCAGGAAAGGATTTTTGAAATAGTCAATCAATGGAACCTCGGCGCCGGCCTGCTGACTGATCAGAAAGACCGGGCATATCTTGCCAGCTTAAACCTGGATGCCGGAAAAAGAGCAATGGCCACTACTGCATATCCCCAGGCTTTACAATATTTTGAAAAAGGCATTATTGTTTTTGACAATGATGAGTGGGCAGATCAATATGAATTGCTAACGGAACTGAGTTCAAGCGCCGCTGAAGCCGCTTATCTCTCGGGAGAATATGAAAAGGTAAATGGACATGTACAATCAATATTCCGGCACAGCCGTACTTTAATTGACCTGGTAAAAGGATATGAGATCGAAATAAAAACGCTGATCGCACAAAACAAATTGATAGAAGCGATCAGGCTGGGGTTTGAGGTCCTGGGCAAGTTGAGTATCAAATTACCGTTGAAACCAGGAAAGTTGTCAGTGCTGAAAGATCTGTTGCAAACAAGATGGCTGCTGCGAAATAAAACCGCCGACTATTTTAACAGGCTTCCGGAAATGGAGGATGAACAGAAAAATGCAGCGATGCGTATCATGTCTGAAATATCATCAGCATCTTACTTTGCTATTCCAAATCTGGTCCCTGTGCTGGTATTTAAAATGGTGAGCATGACAGTGAAGCATGGGTTATCGATAAAATCGCCTTTTAGCTTTGCGGCTTACGGATATATTTTAAGCGCACATTTGAGCCAGGTTGATAAAGGAAGCAGGATGGGTGAGATCGCCATTCAGCTGGCGAGAAAAATCGATGCGGACGCAGTAATGGGTTCGATTTTGGCAACCAGCAACCTGTTTCTCGATCACTGGAAGAAGCCCTTGGCTGGATTGCAAAATGATCTTGACAAAGCATTTAAGTTATCGATTGAATACGGCGACAATGAATATGCATCCTACGCGGCCCACAATATAGTTTACCACTTATTTATTTCAGGCACCTCATTGCATGCGCTGAGCAGGAAAAGTGAGATACTCGATCTGCAAATAGAAAAATTCAACCAGGATCTTACATTAAAAAGATTACGTCTATTCAGGCAGGCGATTGATAACATTTTATATCCCACAGAATGCCCCGATCTATTGATTGGGAATATCTATGACGAATCAAAAATGGATATTGGAGAAGTAACAAAAGAGAACGAGATATACTTTCAAAATCTTTATATATTGAAATTGTACCTGGCGTTGTTATTTAATAATCTTGAGCATGCAAAAAAATATATTGCACAGGCTGCACGATTCCAGGAAACAGTAAAGGGTACTTCGTTAAGTCCCCTGTTTTATTTCTTCCGGTCCCTGGCTATTGCGGATTCTTCTGTAAATACGGCGGTAAAACGACCCATATTAAAACAAGTAAAGAAAGATATTAAGCAATTAAAAAGTTTTGAGAAACTGGCCCCACATTATAACACACACAAAACTTTATTGCTGCAGGCAGAATATCATTATCTGAAAGGCGAAATGGAAACGGCGAAGATTTTTTATGACAAGGCGCTAAAGATGGCCTCTGAAAATGGTATGATGAACGATCTTGCTTTTTGCTGGGAAAGAGCCGGCCAATTCTTTTTGAATACAAAACAGGACCTACTGGCAGATTTTTATTTACAAAATGCATATAGAACATATAAACGGTGGGGCGCTGATGCCAAAGTGAAACAAATGGAGAAGCGATACACGCATCTTCATTCCGGAAAGCCGATCACATGGCATGTAGAAGCGGTGCCGGAAACAACGCAGGAAAGAAAAGGGAATCTTGATATGGAAACAGTGCTGAAAGCATCTGCAGCTATTTCAGGAGAAATTGTGTTGTCAAGATTATTAAGAAAAATGATGCAGATAATTTCTGAGAATGCCGGCGCACAAACAGGTTACCTGATCATGGAGAAAAAAGGGGAGCGCTGTATCGAGGCAGAGATCATAACGGATCCTGAATCAGTAAAAGTTTTG
>DASVAM010000170.1:0-3080 GCA_036376375.1 Chitinophagaceae bacterium | reverse complement strand
TGGTAATGATCCCGATGCAGGGAAAAGTGCATGGGGCAGCGGATTTTTGCCAAGTGTATATCAGGGTGTGCAATGCAGAAGTGAAGGTGATCCTGTTTTGTTTATTAATGATCCAAAAGGAATGGATCGGGACTTGCGGCGGGCTTCCATTGATGCGATCAACAAGATCAATCAGCATCAACATGAGCAATATAAAGACCCGGAAACACTATCCCGCATTTCACAATACGAGATGGCATATAAGATGCAGATCGCTGCACCGGAAGTGATGAACATAAATGAGGAGCCGCAGTACATTCATGAAATGTACGGAACAAAGCCCGGTGAGGTAAGTTTCGCCAATAATGTATTGCTTGCGCGCCGGCTGGTTGAAAAAGGAGTTCGCTTTGTACAGTTGTTTGATTGGGGCTGGGATAGTCATGGCACAGATGCGCAAACAGCTCTTGATATTGGTTTGATAAACAAATGCCGCAAAGTTGATAAAGCAATGACCGCTTTAATACTTGATCTGAAACAGAGAGGTTTGCTGGATGAAACATTGGTGATATGGGGTGGTGAGTTTGGAAGAACACCGATGCAGGAGAATCGTGAGGGAAAAACGGCACCCTTCAAAGGAAGAGATCACCATACCGATGCCTTTAGTATTTGGATGGCAGGGGGCGGTATAAAAGGCGGCACTACTTATGGGCAGACGGACGAGATCGGTTATTCAGTTGTAGAAGGAAAATTGGAAGCCTTCGATATACAGGCTACAATTTTGAATCAACTGGGATTCGATCATGAAAAATTCACTTATGAATTCCAGGGTCGTCCATTCAGGTTGACCGATGTGAGTGGAAGGGTGATCGAAGAGATATTGGCTTAATGTTCACCACATAGCATGCAGATTACCCGGAAATATCTTGATGAACTCACTTACCAGATAATTGGCTGTGCGATTGAAGTTCATAAACAATTTGGTCCCGTGTTACTGGAAAGTGTCTATCAAAAATGTTTTAATAGAGAAATTTCATTGCGAAACTTAAAACATCAAAATGAATTTTGGGTGCCGGTCGAATATAAAGGTCTGCTGCTTGAAGCCGATCTTCGGCTGGATGTATTAGTTGAAGACCTTATTATAGTCGAATTAAAATCTATGGAAGGAATTTTACCTGTACATGAGGCTCAGGTTTTAACTTACATGAAATTGTTAAAGAAACCGAAAGGTGTTCTGATTAATTTCAATTGTACAAATATTTTTAAAGAAGGGCAAAAGACATTTGTCAACGAGTATTATGCTCTCTTACCTAAAAGATAATTTCTATGAGTTCCCATGTGTCTATTGTGCCTATGTGGTGAAAAATAGCAGGATCATTTAAATAAACGATATTGAACAGAAAAGAATTTATTAAAAACAGTGCAGCTGCTTCAACTGCAATGATATTAGTTCCTCTTGAGACAATTTCTTTATCAACCAAACCTTCTTTCACCATGAACAAAAACTACGAACTAAAAATAATGGCTACCAACTGGGGTTTTGAGGGTAGCACAGACGCATTTTGTGCAAAAGCAAAAAAAGAAGGGTATGATGGTATTGAGATCTGGTGGCCTGCTGAAAATAAAAAGGATGAGTTGTTTGCTGCTCTGAAAACTCATGGCCTGGAAGTTGGTTTTCTGTGCGGCGGCTGGCAAAATGATCCGAAAGAGCACCTGGACTATTATAAAAAAATGATTGATGCAGCAGCAAAACAGAATATTCAGCGGCCGCTTTATATTAATAATCATTCGGGCAGGGATCATTTTAGTTTTGATGATAATAAAAAATTTATTGAACATACAATTGCATTGACAAAGGAAACAGGGATCACTATTTGCCATGAAACTCACCGTTCAAGAATATTATATGCCGCACCGGTTGCAAGACAGTTCATGGAAAAATATCCTGATCTGAAGATCACGTTTGATGTATCGCATTGGTGCAATGTGCATGAAAGTTTGTTGGCAGATCAACCTGAAACAGTGAACATGACATTAGAAAGAGTGGAACATATTCATGCAAGGATCGGACATCCGGAGGGGCCGCAGGTTAATGATCCCAGGGCGCCGGAATGGGAAAATGTTGTGAAAGCGCATTTTGCATGGTGGGATAAAGTAGTAGAGAGAAAAAAGAAAAATGGAGAACGAATGACGTTTTTAACTGAATTTGGTCCGCCCGATTATATGCCAACCACGGCTTATACACGACAGCCACTGGCAAACCAGTGGGCCATTAATGTATATATGATGAAAATGTTGCGGGAACGTTACAGCTGATCATTTTTAATTCTTAATTTTTCATTTTTAATTTATTGATGAGCATTTCTGAATTTATAGGACGGTTTCATCCTGTGCTTGTTCATTTGCCGATAGGTATTTTATTGCTGGCCGCTTTGTTTCAATGGCTGGCATTAAAACCAAAATATGTTGCAATACATTCTGCTACTGGTATTGCCTTGTTTTGGGGGATGATCTTCGCCATTCTATCCTGTATCAGCGGCTATTTTCTTTCACAAAGCGACGATTATGACGAAGGGATGGTCAGTACACACCAGTGGTTTGGGATATCAACAGCATTTATCTCTCTTATTGCTTATTTGTTTAATCGGTGGGAAAATGAATTTGCAAAATGGGCGATCCTTTTAATGGTACCGTTAATAGTCGTCACGGGTCATCTTGGTGGATCACTGACACATGGCTCTGATTATTTGACCAAAGGTTTTTCAAAAGACAGTACAACTGATAAAGAAATTAAACCAATTGCCGATGTTCAGGAAGCAAACGTATATGCGGATATTGTTCAACCAATCTTTGAAAGTAAATGCTATAGCTGTCATAATAAAAGTAAAAAGAAAGGTGGACTGAGATTGGATGAACCTTCATTGATCTTAAAAGGTGGAAAGGATGGCGAGGTCATCAAGCCGGGAAATGTTGAAGAAAGCGAAATGATAAGAAGATTATTATTACCACGAAATGATGAAGATCACATGCCGCCGAAAGAAAAACCGCAATTAAAAGATAATGAAATTGCCCTGCTGCATTGGTGGATCGCAACGGGAGCAACA
>DASVAM010000156.1:0-3852 GCA_036376375.1 Chitinophagaceae bacterium | reverse complement strand
TTTGCTTTGTTTGACTTTTGCAGTTTTTATTCCAATGTTGTCAATACCATCTTTGGGATAAATGATAAGCGAATAGCCGGGCATCCATTTGTCACCACTGCTTATTGCCAGCTCATACTCAAGCTCGCTGCCCGGTGTTTTTATATAACCTGTCCAGACGCCGGTTATGTCCTGCGCTGAGAGGCAAATTGGCAACAGAAGAAATATTACTAAAGAAGACCTCATGTTTAACATCATCACAATTTAATTCATTTTGCTGCAACGGAAGGACCAGGACAAGTTTTCATAAATAAACTGTTAGTCTCAAAGATTTTTTATTTTTAGTAACCAGTTTTTAGGACCTTGTTTGAAAATAATGACCTGATCATAACATAGGGTTTTTATGCATAGCTCCTCATTTCTGAAATATTTCGTTCTCACTTTTTGCTGCCTGAATTGTTTATGCGTGTTTTTGGGTGGACAAATCCAAAGCGATTTTGGCACAAGAGACCGGACCAGCAATGGCCTGGAAGGTAATATTTATGCACTTTCGCCGGATACAAGAAGCCTTCCTGATTTTGATACTATGCAGTCGTTAGGAAAGGTCTATGCGAAAGAGCTTAATATTCCCGCCAGGAGCTGGACAGAAGGTTTCCCGGGTATCACTGATAGGTTCGAATGGTTTGCGATCGAATACAAGGGAATATTTACAGTGAAAAAGCCGGGTCGCTACACATTTATGCTATCAAGCGATGACGGTTCCAGACTCTTCATTGATAACGAGCTGGTAATAGATAATGATGGAGTACACGGCGAAGTAAAAAAAACCGGTGAAATAGATCTTAAAAAAAACAAGCATGAAATAGAGATCCAATATTTCCAGGGGCCCAGAATGCAGATCGCATTGCAACTATATGTAAAATCTGCGAATGAAACGCAGGCAATTTTCCCTGGAAACAATTTTATATTGACAACTCCCGGAAATGGTAAGAGTATGATAGGGGGGTATATTTTTCCTGTCTTCATCATATTATTCATTTTTCTTTTCTTCTTCTATCGTCGTTATCGTCGTAAAAGAAAGACCATATCAACGGCCCAATAATTGGTCAGGTGTCTTTCTTTTTTTGATGATAATCGTTATTTCGAAGATGTGAATGGAACAATCGCCAGTCTAATGTTTAGGTGTTGAACTAACAACAGCACTCTCATCTGGCTTTTTTTCATCGGGCATCGTTGTGAATTCATTCATATAAATTCTGAAAAGAACAACAATATAACTTACAAGCAGGGGACCAAATATTAACCCGATAAAACCAAACAGGCCAAGGCCAATTAGTACACCGAGCACAGTAATAACGGGATGCACATTGCCCATCTTTCTCATGATCGTAATTCTTGACACGTAATCGACATTGCCGGTGATGAGAAGACTGTAGAATAATAATCCCGTTGCGTTCCATGTCTCTCCCGATACATACATATAAATTACCAGCGGCACCCAGACCGCCATTGTACCGACAACCGGGAAAAATGCAAATATTCCGGTGAAAAATCCCCACAACGCAAATTCATTAACACCGAAGAAAAAATATCCCAGTGTTGCCGTTAACCCCTGGATAATTGAGATAAGCGGAATCCCGATCGCGTTTGCCTTTACGAGTTTTTTGGTTTCCGAAGCCAGCATCGATGTATTCGCATCTTTTAAGGGTATTATTCTGAACAAGGTCATTTCTATGTCACGACCATGATAAAGCATGTAATAAAGAAAGAACAACATCGTGACAAGATTAGCCAAAAGATTGAGAGTGCTATTTAGCAACGAGGGAATAAATGTGATCGTTTTATCAAGGGAATTTGCCAGCGACCTTTCGGTAACAATCGTAATACCGGCTTTTGCCTGTATTTGCATGATGGCTTGTTTTATGTTAGTGATGACAGCCGTGGGATCGCTTAATGCACTGCTTATTTTTGGACTTAATAAAGTAATAGCAGCAAATATGGGAACGCCCAGTATCAACAAATAGAAAAAAATATACAAAAGTGCAGCCGTTCCTTTTTTCCATTTTCGACTATAAACGAGTTGAAAATAATTGGCACGGCTCAGTATATATAGCGTGACAGCCCCCAGCAGGCCTGGCATAAATAATCTCAATTCGCGGACGGAGAGATAAATGAGGAGGATGATCAAAAGCAACAATAAGATTTGCCTGACCCGGTCATTGAAATTGATCATAAAAGGCTTTTATTAAAGATACCGCTCTTTATTTTTCTGTTGGTCTTAACCCTCACGATCCTTAATTTCAATCAGTTTTCAATACTCCTTAACGGCACATTTGGTGAAGTATTTGTTTTTCCCTGTCCGTCCGACGGGCGGGCATTTTTGCGACCAAAAAGGGAAAATATTCTTTCAACTATGTTGGCTTTATTGTCAGCAATAAGATGGGATGAATAATTTTTGAGAAACATCGGGACAAAAAACTTCATCATCCATCCGGATTTGGCGAGTATGAATCTGTTCAAAACAAGATCAATTATCTTATTGGCGCCTTCATTAAGCAATATATTGCTTTTGTCGACGGTCGTTATCTTATTAAGGAATTGCAGGGCCATGTGAGCAGGTTTCAATTGATTTTTCACCACCTGTATGTCCAGTTGGATCAATTGTTTCTGGGTCCTCAATAGTTCTTCGAGCAATTGTTCTTCCCTTTCAAGATCCTCGTATGACCTGATCTTTCTCTTCATAGATTTTCTTTATCAACGTATTCCTGATAAATGGAGAAATAATTTTTTTTCGCATGAGAATGAGAACGAATATGATCAAAAGATAAAATGCAGCTATTAATAAAAATCCAAGTGCAGGACTTTCCAGTACCTCTCCAAGCCACCAGGCGCCAGCAAAACTTATAAACAAGAGAATACAAAGCGCTATAAAAAAAATTAAAACGGAGTTGACAACACCGGCGGCCAGATCGCTGACCTTCCGGGTCAGCCTGACGAGGCTGAGTTTATAAAAGGTTTCTGCATAATCCCCCGCATGATTAAGGATATCTTTTGCATCTTCCTTTAGATTTTGTGCTTCCATAAATGCAGCAGTGTTTGGGGAAAATATAAACAGTCCCGCCACCAGGGGCGGGACTGTTTACAAATAAATTAACCGATGCTTTCTTTCATTCTGTTTACTTTTTCTTCTACTGTGGAACGTGCCTGTCTTCCTTTTTCCGCTGCTGTCGCACTTAGATCTTCTAATTCTTCTTTTCCTTTTTCAAATAAATGGCTAAGATTGTCTACCCAATCACCTGCTGTTTTTTTAATGCGCGCACGCATTTCGCTTCCTTTTTCAGGTGCAATTAACATCCCTATTGCCACACCAGCAGCTGCGGCACCGAGGATTCCCAATACCACTTTGGTTCCTGTTGTCATACGTTAAAGGTTTTTAAATGTGAAGTAATAGATTAATGCCGGCCTGGTCATACATCCGATTTAGTGACTGATCTTCCAAAAATCAAAGACAATAAAAAGAGTACGATAAAAATGAAGAATAAGATCTTCGCTATGGATGCCGCGCCTGAAGCAATTCCGCCAAAGCCGAATATTGCGGCGATGATGGCTACTACTAAAAATATGATCGTCCAGCGTAACATAAGCTTTAGGTTTTAAAAGTTATAAAATAATTTTATTTGAGTTCTGAAAACTAGTTAGAAAATACCGTGCCATTCAATTTCCAGGGGAGTCAGTGTTGTAATCTGGAATAATAGTTGCAAGTTTTTACACACTGATCATCCAGAAATTACGAATGAAGCCAACCACTGGGTCAACCGCAGCGATCATTCAGTTAAGAAAACATATGGCTGATTGCGATGAAAAATATGGCGA
>DASVAM010000280.1:0-4644 GCA_036376375.1 Chitinophagaceae bacterium | reverse complement strand
TTGAGCCACTTGTCGGAATCGAACCAACGACCTACTGATTACAAATCAGTTGCTCTACCAGCTGAGCTAAAGTGGCATTTTATTTATGCCCGCCTTTGCACAGAGCTACGGCGGTCGAGGCAATAAAGAACTACCCCAATTATTAGGGGAGGCAAAGGTAAGGGAATTTGATATTTGGAAAAATCTTTGGAACTAATTTTTGTGCTGATAATGAGAAAGAAAAATCCCGTCTGGCCGAAGGCGAGACGGGACTGAATTTGTTTATGCTGCTTGTTTTTTCTTTTTCTTTTTTATTTGGGTTAGCAAGGAGTCAAACGCTTCATCAAAGGACTCCTCGAAAGATTTAGTTGTTGTTTTTGCAAAAAAATAATGTCTGGGTACATGTACTCTGATCTCTGCGATCTTGTCTTTAATTGTATGAATCACGTTATCGAGTTTCAGGAACACATCCACTTCTACAATACGGTCATGAAAAATTTTAAGCTTTTCTAATTTTTGTGTGATGTAGTTTACTAGCTTTTCGTCCGCATTGAATCGAACAGTTTGAATCTTCACGTTCATAGAATCGCATTTTTTTAGGTGAACAATAAATAAAGAACTAATAAAATTCGGTTTGATTTTCTACTCCATAGGCCTGTTTTTTTGGTTCACTACAAGTTAAAATTAAAATGATCTTTTACCAAAAAAAATAGCCTGAATTTTATTGTCATTTTGCTGTTAAAAATCAGGCTTTGGGATGCGCTTTTTTATACACGTTTTTGAGCTTTTCAATCGTATTATGTGTATAAACCTGCGTACTTGCAAGACTGGTATGGCCAAGTAACTCTTTCACAGCGTCAAGGTTGGCCCCGTTATTCATTAAGTGGGTGGCAAAAGAATGACGAAGCACATGGGGGCTTTTCTTATCAAGCGTTTTTACCTCTTCAGTTAAAATAGTTTTCACCAGGTTATAGGCATATTTCGGATACAACTTCCTTCCCTTCGGATTGACAAGCAATACCTCATCAGGTTTCCCGAAAACTTTTCGTTTTTCGTTGATATATTCTTTTATGGCTGTTAGTAAATCGACTCCCGCCGGTATGATTCGTTCTTTATTTCCTTTCCCTAATATCTTTAATTGCCTTTTTGAAAAATCAACTTGCTTTTCCCTAAGATTTATCAACTCACTTAGACGCATACCGGTCGAATAAAAAATTGTGATCAACATTTTTGTATTCAGGCTATCCCAATCTTCTGTATGGGCGCTTAGGGCGTGGGTTAAATCAGCCAGGTCCTTCTCCTTTATAAAAACAGGCAGTCGTTTACTTATTTTAGGAGTGATAATATTTCCCATCGGGGTGTTTTCAATCTTACCCTGCTTTAATTGAAACTTAAAGAAAGATTTCAATGTCGATATTTTTCGATTGATCGTTCTCGACGACAGATGGTCGTCCTTTAATGATGCAAGCCAGCTACGAATAAAACCGGAAGAAATTTCCGTAATCGTAAGTTTTCCGAAATGTTGATCAAGGAAATCAAAAAATTGAACGAGGTCATCGAAATAAGAACGGATGGTATAAGCGGAATACCTCTTTTCAAATTTCAGGTAGTCGATAAAGGATTGGATTTCGGGTAAAAAAGTGTTTTTCATTTTCACCGCTAAACTACAAAAACAAATAGCTACCCACATATAAATCGGGGTAGCTATTTCAAAATTATGTCGCGTTTATATTAACGTTCTATTGTTCCGGCGGCGATCTTTTGCTTGTATACAGCTTTCAATACCTGGCCGCGGCGTTTTACTGACGGCTTGGTGTACGATTGGCGTTCACGAAGCTGAAGAAGGATCTTACTTTTCTCAAACTTCTTTTTGTACTTCTTGAGCGCCTTGTCAATATTCTCGCAATCTTTTGAATCGATGATCAGCATGATTAATATACCTCCTTTGGTATGTTTTTAAATGGGCAGCAAAGATAGGAGGAGAATTTCAAATGAAAAAGCTTTGTATAGAACGAATTTGGCCCCGATAGCTATCGGGATTGGATTTGTCCGAATTGAGTTCTTAGATTTGCCAAATGTTCACCGGAATAGTTGAAACACAAGGTATAATTAAAAAAGTCACCGGAAAAGGGAATAATAAAACCTTTTGGGTAAAGTCCGGGATCTCAGCAAAATTGAAGCCGGATCAGAGCGTCGCCCATGATGGTGTATGCCTTACAATTGAGGAAGTAAAGGAAGGCCGGCACCGCGTCACCGCTATCGCTGAAACCTTAACCAGAACAACACTGGGCGATTGGCGGGAAGGGTCAATCATCAATCTCGAAAGATGCCTAAAAATAAACGACCGGCTTGATGGACACTTTGTGCAAGGACATGTGGACGTTTCAGCAACCTGTCTTGATAAAAAAGAAAATGGTGGCAGCTGGGAATTCAGTTTTCAATTTCCGGTTGAATTTACATCGTTGATTATTGAGAAAGGATCAATCGCTATTAATGGCATAAGTCTTACCGTTTTTAATGTAAGTGAGAACACATTTCATGTTGCCATCATCCCCTACACTCTTGAACATACGAATATGAACATGTTGAAACCGGGACAAAAAGTGAATATCGAATTTGATATGCTTGGGAAATACATCAATCGGAAATTATCTTTGAGCAAATAAACAGTTATTACTAACCACGATTCAATACCTGTAAAACCGCCAACTGCTCACCGAACTCATTATCCCGCACTGGATGGGTTAAGAGGCATTGCTATCCTTCTGGTCGTTTTTTATCACAATTTTGGGTTTGCTGATTACTTTTTCTTTGGTTGGCTTGGGGTTGACTTGTTTTTTGTCCTATCGGGTTTTCTTATAACCGACATACTTCTAAGAACGGTAAGCAGGCCGGGCTATTTTAAAAATTTTTATGCGAAAAGGGTATTGCGCATCTTTCCCTTGTATTATTTAAGCCTTATTATTTTTCTCTTAATTCTTCCACGGATCAGGAATTTTCCGCTCGATCTTAGCTTTTATGTCGAACACCAATGGTGGTACTGGACTTATTTGCAAAACTGGTTCCTGATCTTTTATGATGTTGGATATACAACAACGGCTATTCAACACTATTGGTCGCTGGCGGTGGAAGAACAGTTTTATATCGTATGGCCATTTTTGATCTTTCTTATTAGAAAACCTAAAGTATTATTAGTCATATCCGGTCTTCTGTTACTGGGCGTGATCAGTATTCGACTTTATATGTGGACCATGCAGATCAAAGACCTGAATTATTTCGGACTTTACACCTACACCCGTATTGATGGAATTTGCATTGGCAGCATGCTGGCAAATCTTCAATTCATGCGATCAAAATTCATAAACAGGTATTTTACAGGCCTGGTATTATTGCTGGCAGCTATGAATTTTGTTTTTTATTTTATAAACAAAGAATATCATTTTTCTTACCCGTATCTCGCTATTGTTGGCTACACAACTTTTGCCATGCTTTTTGCGATCGTTGTTCATGAGGCCATACAAGGTGAGAACAAGATCATCAATTTCTTATTGAACATCCGGCTGCTCAAATTCTTCGGCAGGATCTCTTACGGCTTGTACGTATTTCACTGGCCGGTCTATCTTATTTTATACGGTTGGGTTGAGGAAAAAATAAAAGGTATTGCTACCCTTTCTGAAAATAATTTGGTGATCGCAGTATCCATCCTGCTTACCTTAATCGGTATTTTGATCAGCCTACTAAGTTTTTACACATTCGAGCGATATTTCCTAAAAAAGAAAAAAGCCTTTAATTAAAAATGCTTTCTCTCTTAATAGCACATATCATCATCACTGCCTGTTGCTGCTGGAGTGGCTTTTTATTCTACCACCTTTTTTCAAAACAAAATGTTGAAAGACCCATAATCTTTTACCTTATCGGCGGATTAATATTGCTTACAAGTATTGCGCAGATCATTGTTTTATTTTTTCCGGTAGGATTACTGACCCAATTGATCGTAGCTACCATTTTGCTCGCGGCAGCATTGGCCAAATGGAATGATTGCAGGAGTTTATTTAAAAGATTCTTTATTGAACTCTCGTCATGGACAAGCTTCTCATCAGTTCTTTTCTTTTTGACATGGATGGTCATCCTCGTTATCAACGCAGGTCCTACCATGATGGATGACACTGAAAGCTATCATATACAATCTATAAAATGGATACACGAATACGGCTCCGTTCCAGGCCTTGTAAATCTTCATGAAAGATTTGGATTTAACTCCTCGTGGTTTAGCAGTGTGGCGTTATTTAGTTTTTCTCCGGGATCAACCGGCGGGTTCACAGTATTAAACAGTATTTTATCAACCTGGTTATGTTATTGGTTTGTTTCGAAATACAATCAGTATAAAAGTGGCGGCAAAGTTCAGGCAAACGTCGCTGGTCTTATAACTTTTATTGCATGTCTCCTGATCTGGCCATTGATAAGAGGGAACGCCGCTACCGCCAATTATGATTTTATTACCACTACGATTGTCCTGATATTATTTATTGAAGTATTTTTTAGTGAAAAAGTCTCTCCTTCGGTTGAATGGATCATTTGGCCTGCTTATTTATTCACGGTTCGTGTCATCAACTTTCCTCTGTTGCTTCTAGGTCTGTTTGCTTTCATATTAATAGTCAAACAAAA
>DASVAM010000139.1:0-4031 GCA_036376375.1 Chitinophagaceae bacterium | reverse complement strand
AAAACGTATCGCGGTTTAGCCACGGCTGCATTCGAACCACTGAAAATTGCTCCAACTGTTGCAAAGCCCGCTGATTTTACTGCCTATTGGGAAAAAGCAAAAGCTGATCTTGCAAAAATTCCCATAGACGCACGAATGACCCTGCTTCCCGAAAGATGTACGGAGAAGGTTAATGTTTACCATGTCAATCTTCAAAACTTCCGGGTCGGTACCAGGTTGTATGGCATCTTATGTGTTCCAAAAAAAGAAGGAAAATATCCTGCAATATTACAGGTGCCTGGTGCCGGAGCAAGACCGTATGCCGGTGATATTGCCAATGCGGAAAAAGGATTTATTACTTTCCAGATTGGTATCCATGGAATTCCGGTGAACATGGATTTCTCTGTTTATAATAACCTGATGGCGGGTGCATTTGCAGGTTACTGGAGTTATAATCTTGATGATAAGGATCGCTATTATTATAAACGAGTCTATCTGGGTTGTGTCCGGGCAAATGATTTTATAGTAAGTCTTCCGGAGTATGACGGAAAAAACCTGGGCGTGATGGGTGGCAGCCAGGGTGGTGCTTTATCGATCGTGACTGCGGCACTTGACCCGCGTGTTCAGTTCCTCGCGGCATATTATCCTGCTCTTTCTGATATGACTGGTTATCTGAATAACCGTGCAGGTGGCTGGCCGCATTTGTTTGACAAAAACAATTTGGCATTTAATAACAAAAAAGAAAAAATTGAAACGGTTGGTTATTATGATGTCGTCAATTTTGCTAAGGATCTTAAGATCCCTGGTTATTATTCCTATGGTTTTAATGACGAAGTTTGTCCGCCTACATCCATGTATGCTTCATACAATGTGATCATGGCACCAAAAGAATTGTTGATCGTACAGGAAACCGGGCACTGGACATATCCCGAACAAACAGAGAAAGTAACCAATTGGCTGGTCGCAAAACTGAAGGGTCAGTTGTAACATTTGTTTTACTGCAAGAAAAAACATGCTTCGAAATTTTCCAGCGCCCTCGCGATGGACTGAACGAAACCAATTCAATCAAAAGACTGCAAAGCCATCGGGACAGCGCCTTTCGATACTTCGGATGACACAAAGAAAGCTTTTCAAACGATCATTTCGGGGATAAAAGAAACTTGCAAATCATGATGGCTCTTCATGTGTGTTGGCCTGTCCGGCCCCGATAGCGATCGGGAAGCTTCGGCCAGTTTTGATTTTTTTTCGTAATCCTCCGGATTACCCATTTGGATCAAGCCAAAAAGTACAGCACGCTGTCCGAGGCAAACAAAAGAAAGAAAAGCAATTAATACTCAACTATTTGGATCTTCCGAAAATCCATCGGATGACTATTCGACTGCAAGGATATATAACCTTCCTTTACTTTATCCTCCCCATTTACAATAAATGTTTTACCGACAGCATGATCAGGATTATAACGGGGATTTTCAAATTGCAGGATCTCTTCTCCATTTACAAAATGCCTGATCTTATCACCTCTTACTTCAATTTCTAATGTTACCCACTGATCGCCGTGAAAAGTTCTTTTTACTGTGGGCGGTGTACAATATGATTTGTTACGCTCGCCATTTATAGATACATACGTTCCGGATGCACATATTTCACCAGTGGGTCTTTCATCTTTGCCATTACCACCATGCAGGTTATACTCCAGGCAAACGGGGAAAGGTTGGTCGATCTTAAGGGACTCGGGTGACTGGCAATGATATTGAATGCCGCCATCACGAAAACCCCATGAGGGAGCACCGGGTGTTAATTCCCCTATAAACCGGTATTCAACTTTTAAGCGGTAGTTCCTGAATTTTTTCTTGCAATACAAAGCTCCAAACCGGTTACTGAAGCTATCATACGCATTATACCTCGTTTCAAGGATACCGTTTTCAACACGAAAGGTATTTCCAAAATTCTCGCCCAATGGATGACCGGCAATTTTTACCTGCCAGCCTTCAAGATTTTTCCCATTAAAAAGAGATTTCCATTTTTGTTTTTTATCTGAACCAGCCAGGATAAAAAAAGAAATTATCAATAAAAAGATGCGGAACATGAGGCAGATGTTTAATAAAACCTAAGATACTCATTAATAGGATTGATCGGGTAATATGCTCTAAGCTGAAAAAAATTCAGCTGAATGAAAATTTTGCAGGAAGGATATCCAAATGTAAGCCGGCAAGTATCTCTGGCATTTTGATTGTTGAAGTCTCAGTATGACAACAAACACTTTTTACGTCCTTGCCAGTATAAGAACCGGGGATGGTTTCGAAAATTTTGGAAAGTTCAATCTTGGCAACAGCAGAAGGGCTGCCGCGGCTGTTTTCAGGCAATTAAAAGGCAGTCCCGATATCGATCGTAAAACCATGCTGACGATGGAGCTGATGGAAACTGTTAACCAGTTGCCGGTTAACCTGCACATTATTGGCTGCACATTAGAAGAGCTTGCCTATAATTGTAAGGTCATTGCGAAGGAAACGTTTAAGTTTCATAACCTGGAACAGGCATAGCGAAGAAAGGTACATCACAATTATGACGGGAATGTAATTGCAACCGGTAATTAAACCCTCAGCTTAAAACTCAGCTATTGCGGTTCCCTAACGCGATCCAACCGGGTCTATTGAACTTACTTTCGCTTTAACCAAATACATCGAAACCATGCTCACCCCATAAAAAAAAGCTGCCAGCATTATCACGATAGAAAAACCTGCTTCTACGGAGAGCAGTGTTGCAAGCGCAGCGCTGATGACAGACATGCAACCATTGATACCCCATGCCCAGGGAATATTTTTTTCTTCTATCAACGCTTGTGCACGCAGGCCCAGTGGAAATGGCATACCCATCAGTAAAGCCGGGCAGGCAATAATAACCACTGAAACAGGAAATTTAAATAAATCAGGAACGGAGGCGATTTGCTGTAACATCGGTGAAAGAAAAAAAGTATAAAGCAACAGGATCAGTAAAATGATCAGCAGTATGCGCTGCATCATGGAACGCCCGGGAAAAATCTTTGACGAATAATAGCTTCCTGCCCCGGAAGCAAGCAGCATAACACAAATAACCATGGCTGCTGCATACACAGGGTTGCCAAAAAACAAGATAAATTTCTGGATCAGCACAATTTCAAAAAACATATACCCGATACCCAACCCGCTGAAATAAACAATTGTCCAGCTTTTATTACTCCCCAGGCTGATTCGCCGCAGTTTGAAAAGGGGCAACAGGATCAGTAATACGGCAAGCAATGTGATTTGGAAAAATGTTATTACCGATATCAACCATCCCAACTCGATAAATGAAACATTCTGCGAACCAAAAAGAGTTGAAAGCTGCGGCAAACTCTTCCATCGGAGAAATTGTGAGAAATAAGGTTGATCATCAGTTGCCGGCTTGATATGAAAACCATACTCTTCATATAATTTATCCCGGTTGCCGGATAACAATTCATCTGTGTAAGTGAAAAAACCAGAATCACTTATACCATTATGTATCATCCGTTCTCCGGGTCGTAAACCAGGAAGTAATAAAGGATCAAAAAAATATTCGTTACAAAATTTTCTTAAAGCAGCTGTATCGGCAGAGGTGAATGGAGATTTTTTCAAAAGATAAGTGTTGGTTGCCCAACTCCGCACCGCAACACAATATGATGGATGATTTTTAATACCGGCCTCATTCAATGTTTCAGCAAGGGTCGCAGTTATCTTCAGCGAATTCCGGAAAGGGTAATCCATCCATGTTGTGATGCTGATAACGCCATCATCTTCCAGCAAATTCCACATCCTTAAAAAAGCTTCTTTCGTAAGATTATATTCTTCCTTCAGGGCATATAAGCCCACCCCACCGCCAAAAGCGCCAAGCAACGGAAGTTGAATCAGGTCATATTTCCTTTTTGTTGCCGATAAAAAACTCCCCGGTTCAGTGATATGCATCATTACCTGCGGCCGGTGAAAAAGTGAATCATTTTCCGCAGCTAATTCGTTCAGCAAAAGTTTTGCAACAGCCCGATGAGGCTCTACGGCATC
>DASVAM010000136.1:0-10981 GCA_036376375.1 Chitinophagaceae bacterium | reverse complement strand
GCACGCTTCAACTTTCTGATCGCTATTGAACAAATTGGATCTTCTTAAACGATATCAGCAATTTATCAAAAAGAAAAATCTTTTCTCATCAAAAGATAAATTGATCCTTGCTGTAAGCGGAGGTCTTGATTCCGCTGTATTATGTGAATTATGTCAACAGTCCGGTTTTGATTTTATGATTGCCCATTGCAATTTTCAATTAAGAGGAGAGGAGAGTGAACGAGACGAAAAGTTTGTGAAGTCACTTGGTGAGAAATATGAGGTTGAGGTTAAGGTCAAGAAATTTGAAACGCAAAAATTTGCGGAAGAAAATAAAATGTCGATTCAGGAAGCGGCGAGAGAGTTGAGATATGCATGGTTTGACGAAATAGTCGGGAGTCGGGAGTCGGGAGGCGGGAGTCGGGACTCCGAACTCCTGACTCCGAACTTTAGATCCAGGACTTTTTTACTCACTGCTCATCATTCAAATGACAACGCCGAAACGGTATTGATGAATTTTTGCAGAGGTACGGGATTGCATGGTCTTACCGGTATTCCTCTTTCTAACAATAACATCAAAAGGCCTTTATTGAGTTTTACAAGAGATGAATTAGTCCAATTTGCAAAAGAAAACAAACTGGAATTTGTCGAAGACTCATCCAATCAATCTTGGAAATATACCCGCAATCTTTTCCGGCATGAGATCATCCCCGCGATCAGCAAAGTCTATCCGAATGTGACCGGGAATTTAATTCATAATATCGATCGTTTCGAAGAGATCGAAAAACTTTACAAACTGGCTGTCAACGAAATCAAAAAAAAGTTGGTGAAAGCAAAGGGACAAGAATGGCATATACCTGTTAAACAATTAATGAATTATAATAACAGGGCTTTGATCTATGAGATCATCTCCGATTTTGGGTTCCATGAAAAACAGATCGACGAAGTGATCAAACTGGCAGAAAGTGATTCGGGTAGATATCTTGACTCCCCGACTTCTGATTACAGGATCATCAGGCATCGTCATTGGTTTATCATCAGCCCGGTAAATTCGGAAGAATCGGGAATGATCATTATTGAAGAAGGAATTAGGGATTTGGAATTTGGCATTGGGCAAATTACACTTGAATTGTTCCCGAATTCCCAAATCCAAATTCCCAATTCCACAAATATTGCTTTACTTGATGCCAGGGCTATCAACTTCCCTCTTATCCTGCGCAAATGGAAAACCGGTGATTATTTTTATCCGTTAGGGATGAAAAAAAAGAAAAAGCTTTCCCGTTTTTTCATTGATCAAAAACTTTCGAAAACAGAAAAAGAAAGAACCTGGGTAATAGAAATGAATAAAAAGATCATCTGGGTTGTTGGCAAAAGGATCGATGAACGTTTTAAGTTAACGGATAATATCAAAGAGATACTAAAGATCACCTTGATCCCGGGGTCTGGATAATATCGCCAGCACTCATATTCTTTATTTGTGTAATAAAATCCTGTAATACTGGTTGCTCTACCAATTGGCAGGCAATGATCGTAAAGGCAACACCAAATAAAGCTCCAAAAATATGCGCTGAATGATTGATATTATCTCCACCCCGCCGGTCGAGCCAACCAGAAATAAA
Organism: Chitinophagaceae bacterium; assembly: GCA_036376375.1. Lineage (GTDB taxonomy): Bacteria > Bacteroidota > Bacteroidia > Chitinophagales > Chitinophagaceae > VBAS01. The sequence goes on along the minus strand of DASVAM010000136.1, from coordinate 9,383 downwards.
AAGATATAAGATGCCAAATAGGAAACCAGCCATATAAACGGGAATAAAAAACAATCCTATGCCTACCAATGGATAGAATAAAATACCCGCAAAGATCACAGCTGAAACTGCACCGGAAGCACCAAGACTTCTGTAATGGTAATTATCCTTGTTCTTAAAATAAGTAGGGATCACCGAGGCACCTAACGCCAATATATACATGGCGAGATATATTAACCTGCCGGATGTTCCAAAAATGCCAATGAATCTATTTTCCACGATGCCGCCAAACAGGTATAATGCGATCATATTAAAAATCAAATGGCCCCAATCAGCATGGATCAAACCGCAACTAAAGAAACGATAGATCTGTCCGCGGCGAACTGCCGGCGGATAAAAAATAAACTGTTCCATTAAATTATGATTGCTGAACGCAATGAAGGATATTATACTTGTTGCAATGATTATGATTAAAGTTATTGAGAGTTCCATGTCGTAAATCTAAAATCGTAAATCTGAAATCCGAAATTTATCTATGATGATATTTTTCGTTCCTTAAGATAGTGCAGGCTCTGTAGATCTGTTCAGCAAGGATCAATCTCACCAATTGATGGGGGAAGGTCAGGCCGGAAAGACTCCATTTATAATTAGCTCTTTTCAATACCGCTTCGTCAATCCCAAAAGCTCCACCGATCAGGAATACAAGATTCTTTACACTTTCATTACTTCTTTTCATGATAAAATCAGCCAGCGTTCCTGAAGTAAATTGCCTGCCTCTCTCATCAAGTGCAACCAGGTAATCATCTTTATTTAGCCATTCTAAAACTATTTCACCCTCTTTTTTCTTAAGGTCCATCTCACTCATCATCCCGGCATTTTTGGGTAAAGGGATCAGCGTCCATTCTACCGGGTAATATTTAGAGATGCGTTTTGTAAAATCTTCCACGCCTTCTTTAATATAGGACTCATTGTTCTTCCCGATGCTCCAGAGATGTATTTTCATTAGCCTTCATTTTCAAGAACGAATGGGCTAAAGGTAGTAACTGATCCCGTAAATAAAAGGCCTCTCTATTTAGAGAAGCCCGTTGATCGTTGCTTACCGGACGTCTTACTTAAAATGCTTTCTTTACATCTTCTTTTATCTCTACCACAGTGACTGGCCCATATTTTTCAGCGATCTTTTTTATATCAGCCGATTTTCCTACCATTACGAACTGCAATTTATCCTTCGGAAAATATTTGGCGATGATCTGCTTTGCTTTCCCGAGAGTAAGGCCGTCGACATTTTTTTCAAAATTATTAATATAGGATTCATCAAAATTGTACCAGAACATTTGGGTCATCAGCCCGGCTAATTGTCCGGCTGTTTCGTGTCGCGGAGGAAATTGGCCCTTCACATAATTCTTTGCCGAAGTCAGCGAATTTTCATCAATGCCTGTTGTGTGTAACTTATTTAATACTTCAAGTGCCTTGTCAATTGCAGCCTCAGTCGTTTTTCCGGCAGTAAAAGTGGAGATAACAAAGGTGCCCCCATTTTTTAAAGCATTAAAGCGACTATTGGCGCCATAAGTCAGGCCGGTATTTACACGCAATTCATCATTCAGCATCGACGTAAAACGACCGCCAAACAAGGTATTTACGACATCAATAGCAACATAATCAGGATTATTTCGACTAATGCCCTGCCCACCGATGTAAAAAGTAGTTTCTTTTGCGTCATCTTTATTGATCAGCAGTACTTGTTGCTTTGCGGGTACAGGTACAGGTTTTGAAGCCAGATTCGCCTGCGGTTTTGTTCCTTTTTTCCAATCAGAAAATAGACGGGCGATCAAAGTTTTCATTTCTGCGATCTTGAAATCTCCTGCAACGGCAATGGCTGAACCTTCGGGTAAATAGTTCTCAGCGTAAAACTTCCTTACATCATCAACCGTAAGAGGACCTACAGTTGAAATTTTTCCCTGCACAATATTGCCATAAACATGATCACCAAAAATAAATTTATCGAAGTAAGACCCAATCACGGCACGGGGACTTTCTTTTTGTTGCTCGAGACTAACCAGCAATCTTTTCTTTTCCTTGTCAAATTCTGCCGCATCAAAAGACGGTTCGAGCATGATTTCTTTCAGTAGGTTTAAAATCTTGTCTTTATCCTTTGCTGCCATTCTTGCTGAAACGCCTGCTGATTCTTTTGAAGCCGAAGCATTGATACTGGCCCCATGAAAATCCAATTCCTCATCAAGTTTTTCTTTGGTGAAATTTCTAGTGCCATGCTTCAGCGCTGTGGCCGTTAGCGAGGCAAGCCCGGCTTTTTCTCCATCATAAATGGCACCGGCCGGCAGTATAACAGAAACATTGATCACGGGCACTTCGTGCTGTTCCATCAGATAAACAGTGAGCCCATTCTTTAACTTAAATTTTTCATACGGCGGCAGTTTATACGATTGAGCGTTCAACTGGATATTTAATCCCGTGAACAGAATGCCAAGTGATAGTAGCTGATAGATCCTTTTCATAAAAATCGTTTATATAATTATTTATTCTTCGTCGGTATTTGATTTCAGTACGCCCACAGTACGGTTCTTCTTTGTGAAATATTTTTCCGCAACTTTTTTAACATCGCTGGTGGTTACTTTATTAAAAGCCGCCGGTGCATCAAACATTTTTTTATAATCACCGAAAAACACTTCGTAGGTGCCAATATTGTTTGATTTGCCGTTGATGGTTTCTATTTGTCCATAGAATTCCATCAGCTTCTGGTTCTTTATTTTTTGCAATTCTTTTTCAGTGACTCCTTCTTTTTTTATTTTTTCCAGTTCTTCATAGATCGCTTTTTCCAGGTCAGTTTCCTGCACATTTTTTGCAGTTACTGCTGCTATTATGAATAATGTGGGATCAAAGCTTTCGCCAAAATTTGTAAACACCTGTGTGGCTAATTGTTTTTTATCTACCAGCGAGCTATAAAGCCGTGATGATCTTCCGCTGGCAAGAATATCACTTAATATACTGAGTGCATAATAATCTTCATGCTTTGCTTCCGGTACATGCCAGTTGACCGCCAGGTAAGGAGTCGCCACATCTTTTTGCATGGTCACTCTTCTTTCACCTGTTTGGGGAGGTTCAACAATATTCACTTTTGGTGGTTCGGGTTGAGAGGGAATAGGCTCAATATATTTCTCAGCCAGTTTTTTGATCTCCTCAAATTTCACATTACCCGAAATAACAGTTACGCAGTTATTGGGAGCATAGTAGGTTTTAAAATATCGTTCAAGATCAGCCTGCTTCCAGTTTTTCATATCATCTTCATAGCCGATAACCGGCCAATGATAGGGATGCTCAAGAAAAGCGACTCCCTGTGTGGCCTCTAAAAGTACCCGCCAGGGCGAGTTCTCCAGGCCAGTACTTCTCTCACTAAGCACAACACCTCTTTCACTTTCTACCATTTTGGGATCAATACTTAAACTGGAGATACGATCTCCTTCCAGGTCAAAGATCACTTCAGTGGCAGATGATGGGAACCAATTGGTATAAACGGTTACATTTTCTGTAGTATATGCATTATTAGCTCCACCATTGAACTCCATCGTCTGGTCAAACATTTTTGGGCCATATTTTTTGGCGCCGTTAAACATCATGTGCTCAAAAAAATGAGAGAGTCCTGTGATACCCTGGTATTCGTTGCGGCTGCCAACCCTATAAAACAAATACATGTTGGCATTCGGAATGGAATTGTCTTCAATGACAAGAAACTTCATCCCGTTTTTCAATGTGAAGGTTTTTACATCGCTGGCTTTGATTTGTGCCTGCGCAGCTATTGTAAAAAGCACAAAAGCCATTGTAATAATTCTTTTCATAAAATGAATTTTAATCGAACATTAAAACTAAGAAATCTTCAGTCATCAACGCGGCCATTCATAAAAAATAAAACCCCGCCAAAGACGAGGTTCTAACGAATATTTTTTTCTGCCTTATTTTATCTCGAAATCTTTCTTGAAAGACATAAATGTATTACGATAAAAAGAGTTCGTAGGATCAAGCTGTGTTGCCTTCAAATAATGATTGTAGGCTTCGGCTAAATAATGATTTTCTTCCAACACAAATCCAAGACGGAAATTCATTTCTGCCTCGCCTTCTGCTCCTTCCACTTTTTTAATTGTATTCAAAAAACGCTGGTATTCTTCTTTTGTTTTAAAATGCAGATAATGTCTTGCCTCATTTTCATTTTCACCTTTTACTGTTGCATTCCAATAATAGGTCTGCCCTGGTTGTAACAGTTTCGATATTTCTGAGATATCAACATGCTTTTTCTTTACATTCTTTGAAAAGATGACTTTTGTTTTCGATGCATCGTATAAGCGGAATTCAAATTCTTCTGCTTCCTCCACAAAGCATTTCCATGAAAGAGGAATCGTCCCCGATACATAATTGACAGAATCAAGTCTTTGATCGACCCACACATTATTGATGTCCCCGCGACCAACTGCTCCCACATTTGACATGTAAGCCTTCCTGTTCTTTTCCGGTGTTCCTTTTGATTTCGTCATCTCATTCCAGATATATTTCATGTAGTTAGCGCTAACAGAACTATTATTTGTTTTGCAGGAATCGGCAAGGCTTTTTGTCGTATAACTACCAGCCTTGTTCAACGAAAACATTTTGGTTTCATTACAAAGCAGAGTAGCAAAAGAGCCTGCCCCGAGTTTTATACTGCTGTTGCTATTGATGATGGTCCCGATCCTGGCTTTTGTTTCCACTTTGTTTTCTACTACAGATACAGTGCCTTTAACACTGTAAATAACAAACATGTTTTCCTGCGCTGAAACAACAAATGGCAAGAATGCCGCTATAAAAATGTAAGCGATCTTTTTCATAATAAATTTTTGATTAATGGAGTTCATGTGTTGAGGTAGATTCGTGTGTAATCGTTTCATGTTTATGATGATTGTTCGAGTTATGCAATCCGTGCCCGTGATCCAGAGGATTATGGTGATGGCCGAAAATTGTCTGGTAACCAAATTTTCGATGGAGCCAGCCTACAAAAGCTTCGTAAAAGTAAATGACATCAACCGCGAGCGCAATGACATACAAGGTATACTTCATTTCCAGCTTTATTCTAAACTGGTCATAAAGTAAGATGCCAAGATACGCAAAAAACAGAACGGAGAATAGCTGAGCAAGTTTCGCGACCAGGTGAAACCATATATGACTTTCAAGATAATACCTGATAAATAATGACATGTGAATCCACCCGATCACGATAGCGACCAACCATGCCACCCACTTTGGCATTTTTTTGATGTAATTACCATCCAGTACCATAGTAATAATATTCGCCTGTACAAAAACACCATTCATATCAGGGATAGCTTTTCCGACAGACTGTTTATTCATGGGTGTGAACTTTTTGTCCTCTACATTGTTTGGATCTTTGTTTACGTATCCCAATAAAACTATCCGGTCTTTAATTTTTATTTGCCCCGTAGTATCAAAATTGTCAGTCATTACATCATCAAACTCCAGCACCTGGTATTTGTCAACCCGTTTGGTATAGTTGATGACCATTTCTTTCTTGTCTTTTTTCACCAATTTTTCATAAGCTTCAGGATTATATTCTTTAACTATTGCTGTTGTTATCTGGGGATATTTTTGACCATTCAATTTTTCAAAAGGAGAATAAAATCGTATGGTGCCAATCTCTTCACCAATAAGATTAGCATACCCTCGTTTTTCTATTACGTCATCGAAATTGTTGGGAACCACTTTAAAACTATCTTTTTGCCAATAACCAACGCTGACGCCAACCAGATTCTTAGCTTTTTTAAATGCTTCCCGGAGAATAGAATCTTTTCCTGGCTCTCTTTCTCCTTCAAAATAAACATCGAGGCCGATCACTTTTGGTTGATACGTATTGATTTTTTCGATAAGAAATCCGATTTCTGCCCTGTCGAGATGTCCGGTATTTATTATAACAATCCTTCTGTCAGTGGAATCGTATTTCCCTTTTTCAAGTTTGGAATAAGTGATATCATTAAAGTCAAAATCCTTTAAAGCCGTCTTCATCGGATTTAGCACATAAAAATTTATAGGGATCAATCCCAGTAGGATCAGAAACACAAATACTGCAATTGTTGCGAAAAGAGTATCTCTTTCATAGAGATACTTTGTTATATGTCCAACATATTTTCTTGTGTGACGGGCAATATGTTTATGCAGCATAGTTCCGGTTAAATAAGTTTGCAATTTACGCAGGTCTGCCACTGTTTGCAAACTAATTCCGCCAATAACCAATCAATTAGTAAATAAACTATATAGGGATTTTTACGATGATTGATAACCTGCTGTCTTGATGAAAACCTGTAAATTAGCAGCTAACTTATGCGTAAGGGTCTTCCACAATTTATTTTTTCAATCGCACTTTCCTGCCTTATTCAAACTAATGTGGCCGGACAGGCTGCACCGGATCCAGACCAACGAACTTTCGCCATGATCATGGGCATATCCACTTATAAATTCATCCGCCCACTTTCTTTTGCCGATAGTGATGCCGAACTCTTCCGTGACTTTTTAAGATCGCCGGCTGGCGGTAAGATCGCCGATTCCAACATTTATTTTTTGAAAAATGAAGAAGCCAAAGCCGCTAATTTTTTAGTAAAGGGAATGAGCTGGCTTCGGAACCGAAACCTAAAAGCAGGAGATCGTTTGTACATTTATCTCTCCGGCCATGGAGATGCCATTAACCAGGATGAATATTTTTATTTGACCTACGATTGCAATCCCGCCGGCGATAAGAACAATTACCTGATCACCGGCACCATTCAGCTCTATAATCTAAAAGTTCGAATTGCTGAGGCAAGCCGCAAAGGAGTGGAAGTTATTTTTATAATGGACGCATGCCGCACAAACGAACTGCCGGGTGGTGGAGAAGGGCAACAACAGTTGCAAGCGGCGATCTCTGAAAAACAAGCGGGCGAAATAATTATGCTTGCCACCGGGGCCGGGCAGGAATCTTTGGAAGATCCGCTGATCGGTGGCACAGGACATGGTGTTTTTACTTATTACCTGGTAGATGGTATGACCGGCGCAGCCGATGGACAGGTATCGAAGGATAATCTTGTAACCCTTGATGAATTAGAAAAATATATTGCCTCAACCGTGCCCGCATACGCCCAGGAGAAACATAACCGTAAGCAAAACCCCTTTTTGTGTTGTGATGAGGGAAAGAAGAAAGTGATATCGAAAGTTGATACAGCGTTTTTAAAGAAATGGATGCAAACTAAGAAACTGACGGGTCAGCTGCGCGGACATGCCGCGACAAAACGCGGCGGCATTGCAATGAAACGTGATTTCAGACCTGATCATGATTGGAGGCCTGATCTGTTTACCAATGTATCTGATACGAGCATTGTGGACCTTTATAATTCTTTCAACCAGGCGTTAAAAGATTTTAATCTGACGGGTAATGGAAACTCTGCCGAAGACTATTACCAGCAGCTAAATAAGCTGGCGCCAACAAGCAGTTACACTATTGATGCCAAATTGAGTCTTGCTACCGAGTACATAAATTTTGCGCAAAGTAAGATCAATCTTTATCTCGAAGGCCGGGATGTTTCATCAATCCAGCGGGTTCGCTCGCAACTTGACGCCGATGACCGGTCTGACGAGGTAACGAATAGTCTCGATCGCATGGAAAAAGTTGCGCGCCAGGATTTTTCTGACGTGGGTAATATGCTGGAAAGAGCAATTGAATATGCGGAAGTGGATGATGAGAACTTCAGAAAAAAATTAATGGCAAAAAGATTTTTCTTCAAAGCGCAGGGTTATTTTGATAAAGGTGGCAACACAATTGGTCTCCGTACAGCAATCCAGGACGCGATGCAGGCCTATAAAGCAGATCCAACAGCTGCCTATATTTTAAATACACTTTCTTCATTACAACTGGATAATAATAAACCTGACAGTGCTATCTATTTTGGTCGTTTGGCCTCTGCACAGGCGCCTCTTTGGCGTTATCCATATATGAACATTGCCAATGCATTCAGCAAAATGAATAAACAGGATTCTGCATTGGTTTATTTTAGAAAAGCATTGACGGTGGATGATTCAAGAGCCGATGCCTATGTGGATCTTGGTCATTTTTATTTCCAGCAACGAAAACTTGATTCAGCAAAAGTGTATTATGAAAAAGCCTTGTTGCTGGATCCCCGAAATGTATCCGCCAATAATAACATGGGTTGGTTGCTGCGCGAGTCAAGACAATTCGATCAGGCATTAACTTATTTCAGGAGGAGCCTTGCTTATGACCCGGCATTTTTTAATGCTTACAATGGTATCAGCCGTGTTTTCACCGACCTGCGCATGTTTGATTCAGCCCGTGCGTATTACCAAAAAGCACTGAAGAATTATCCTGATAAACTGATCACCTCAAATTATATCGGGCAATTTTACCAGGAGCAGAACCAGGTTGATTCGGCACGTACCTACTATGTGCAGGCGGCCATCTTTGACCCGACCTACGATGCTCCGTTTATCAATCTTGGACGGTTATATACGCAGACAAAGCAGTACGATTCTGCAACATATTATTATCGTAAAGCACTTAATCTTAATGACAAAAACTTCCGTGGCTATAACCAGTTAGGGCTGATGTTTACAGATATGAAGAACTATGACTCGGCTTTTTATTACTATAGAAAAGGATTGGAGCTTAACCCCGACAACAGCATCGTGCTAAACAATATGGGACTTGCTTATTATAATAACGATCAGCTTGACTCGGCCTCCGCCTATTTTCAAAGAGTATTGAATGCAAGCCCTGACAACCCTTATGCAGCCAATAATCTCGGACTTGTTTATCATAAGATGAGAAGATTTGATTCTGCGATGAGGTATTATACTAAAGCCATGGCGTTGAAGAAAGATCTGCCGTCTGCCCAGGGAAATATTGGAAGGCTGTTGTATGACATGAAGGATTATGATGGTGCAAAATATTATTTGAAAAATCTTGTAGAGGCACATCCGGAAAATATGCAGGCTTTATTAAATCTTGAGCAGGTGTACAAGCAGACGAATGAATTTGATTCGGCTATTTATTTTTACACCCGTGCATTACAAAAGGGTGTGATCGGTTCTGCCATGTACAATAATTTGGGGCGTTTATACTTTACTTCTGAGAGATTTGACGAAGCAGCAAGGTGGTACAATATGGCGATCCAGTATGATCCGAAAAATGCGATGGGCTATTATAATCTCGGTACCGTGTTTGCCAACCTTCAGCATAATGACTCGGCTGTTGTGATGTATAAAAGATCGTTGGCGCTGGATCCAAACTATTTTACTGCTAACCTTAATCTGGGCGTAGCCTATCATGATCTGAAACAATTTGATTCAGCGATCACGTATATCAAAAA
>DASVAM010000048.1:0-8934 GCA_036376375.1 Chitinophagaceae bacterium | reverse complement strand
CAGCTCGGGCAGGTAACCAATTTTCTTTTTTGTTTCTAACGGCTGGTCAGCAACATTCATTCCACATACATAAGCATCGCCACTTGTTTTTTCAAGATAACCGGTAATGATTTTCATGGTGGTGGATTTTCCCGCACCATTCGGCCCCAGGAAACCAACGATCTCACCTTTACCAACCTTAAAAGAAATATTGTTTACCGCTTTTTGTTCACCATAAACTTTGAGGAGGTTTTTCACTTCTATTGACATGTTGCGAAGTTAATGTGCTAATGTGCAAATTTGCAAATGTGCCAATACCGAAATGTGTAATTATTTGCATATTGGCACATTAGCATATTAGCACATTCATTTAACGGCAACTGCGATCTTCGAATCCGCCGTTCCGTAATATAAAAACCATTTGCCTTTATAATTTGCCAATCCCTCAACAAAACAAACCTGGTTAACCTGTCCCGTTGTTTCAAATGGTTTGTCTGGTTTGATAAAATATGTTTCCATCCTGTCGATAACCTTTGTTGGATTGTTTTTATCTAATAAAATCTGGGAGGCTGCATACGTTCCCTCAGCTAAACTTGTGTCACCCTTAGACATTACATTACGACTATTATAAATTAAAACAATTCCTTTATCAGTAAGCATTGCAGGAGGACCCGGTTCAACCAGGTCACTATCAAACATTTTCGCCCGCGGACCGAATATGGTTTCAGAATTGTTTTCAGTAACGACCGGCACCCAATGGATAAGATCATCTGAAACAGCCAGAAAAATATCAGTATCACCCCAATACATACAATATTTCCCTTCAATTTTTACAGCAATCGATTTCCCGTTTGCGTATTTGCAAACGATAGAACCGGACTTACTCCATTTGTTTGTCTTCGATGTATCATTTTTAAAAACAGGTCCATGTTTTGTCCAATGATAAAGATCTTTTGACGATGCGATAAGCAACCTTGCTTTATCTCCATCATAAGCAGTATAGGTCAGGTAATAGGTACCATTTTCAGCTTCTACAATTCTTGGATCTTCACAACCGCCTTCCCATTCATAAATTTTTGAGGAATCATTGTCAGGATACAAAACCGGAGTCGGATGTTTGGTAAAATGTAAACCATCCGTGCTCCATGCCAGGCCAATTCTTGATGTGCCGGCAAATTTGCCAATACTGTCCTCGGCTCTGTACAAAAGAAACAGGGTATCATTTCTAACAACGGCAGCAGGATTGAATACGTCTTTTTCTTCCCATTGAACAGCAGCTTTTCTTATCGGGCAATAAAATTTTGAATTTGTATCCGGAAGAAGAATTGGATTTACTTCATCAGCTTTTGTAAAAGGCAATAAGGCCCAGCTATACTGTTTGCTTATATCGGTGGACTCATTATTTTGAACAGCTGCATTTTGTTTCGTGTCATCGGCACTTTTGCAGCTCCCAAAAAGAATAACGACCAATAAAAAAGATATGTATTTCATATACCGAATTTATTTCTTAAAGCTAATTCTTATTTTTAGGGAATTATGATTGCTTTAATTGTCATCATTTTCATAATTGGATACCTGGCAATTGCATTTGAGCATCCTATAAAGATAAATAAAGCTGCTTCTGCTTTGCTTACGGGGGTAATTTGCTGGTCAATTTTTGCCTTATGGGGAAATAACAGGGATTTTGTATCGGAAGAACTGGCCCATCATCTTTCTGATATATCGGGAATCCTCTTCTTTTTGCTTGGCGCCATGGTCATTGTTGAGTTGATTGATGCGCATGACGGTTTTGAGGTTATCACGCAAAGAATTAGAACAAAAAGTAAAAGCAAGCTTGTCTGGATCGTGGGCATTCTTACATTCTTCCTTTCAGCCGTGCTTGACAATCTCACAACCACGATTGTAATGGTGTCACTGCTTCGTAAGCTGATCCCTTCTCATAAAGACAGGCTCATGTTTGCGGGGCTTATTGTTATTTCTGCAAATGCGGGTGGTGCCTGGAGCCCCATTGGTGATGTCACCACGACAATGTTATGGATCGGTAATCAGGTGACGACTGTCAATATCATCATCAAAACAATTATTCCATCGTTGGTTTGTTTTTTTATCCCCGCTCTTTTTATTAGCTGGAAGATGAAAGGCAGTTTTGAACCATTGGAGCAACAGAAATCCCTACATTCTACTCCCTATGAAAGAAAAACGGTCTTTATCATAGGTATTTTATGTTTATTATTTGTACCAATTTTTAAAACGATTACACATTTGCCGCCTTACATGGGAATTGTTTTTGGACTTGGCACGATGTGGGTGCTAACAGAAATGGTACACAGTGAAAAAGATGAGTATGAAAAAGGATTATTCTCAGTTAATCATGCTCTCAGAAAGATTGATACGCCCAGTATTCTATTCTTTCTTGGAATTCTTTTAGCTGTCTCTGCACTGCAATCAACCGGGATCCTGGCTTCCGTGGCAGGTTATCTCGACAAGTCAATTGGAAATATCAGTGTTATTACCATTATTATTGGCTTTCTCTCAGCGATCGTTGACAATGTGCCATTAGTCGCTGCGGCACAGGGCATGTATGGCCTTGATCAATATCCTACCGACCATTTCTTTTGGGAATTTCTTGCTTATTGTTCGGGTACCGGTGGCAGTATATTAATTATTGGGTCCGCAGCCGGCGTAGCTGCCATGGGAATGGAAAGAGTTAAATTTGGGTGGTACCTTATAAATATTGCCTGGCTTGCCGTTATCGGCTACCTGGCAGGAGCGGCAGTGTTCCTGTTACAACATTATGTCTTGCACCTATAGATCTTCGTATTCGTATAATTCATCAATATGTGTTCCTGCCTTCATTTCGTATACAGGCTTTATAATTCCATTTTTTAATCCATACACCCATCCGTGCAGATCCGGTCGCTGCTCACTTTTCCATGCTCTCTGTATGATCGATGTTTTTGCAAGATTAAAAACCTGTTCCATGACGTTTAATTCTACAAGCCTGTCAGCCTTCTTATCTTCATCAAAGATCAGGTCGAGCTCTGAACGATGAATACGATATACATCTTTGATATTGCGAAGCCACATATTTAGCACATGTTTAAAATCCTGCCGGGTGATGGCAGCTTTTATGCCTCCGCAGCCATAATGACCACAGACGATCACGTGTTTTACCTTCAGGTGATTGACTGCGTAGTCTAAAACACTTAAAACATTTACGTCCGTATTGATGACGAGATTGGCAACATTGCGGTGAACAAATATCTCCCCGGGATGTGTCCCTGTGATCTGGTTGGCCGGTACCCGGCTGTCGCTACAGCCGATCCATAGGTATTCGGGGGTTTGTAGTTCGGAAAGCGTTTTAAAGAAATCAGGATTATCCTTAAGCATTTTGGCTGCCCAGGCCTTATTTTCAATTAGTAGCTGTTCGTATGACTTCATAGTTCAAAAATAAATACATGAAAATAAAAATTTCAAGAATTTCGACGGCTGCCCAACAAACAAGACCCAAATGTGTTAGATAACACTTGTAAGCCCCTTACAGATAAAATGACATTATTTCTATATGAAGGGTTTGGTCAGGAACTGCTTATGCAGTATTTTGCATTGCTTTTTAATGAAGAACACACCACAACCATACGGCTTTTTTCAGTGCTTGTCGGCTATTATAATGATAGTTGCCTTATTGTGGTTAACTATCAGTGCGCCGTTTGTGTTTCAGCAACAACAGGAAATGGCTAAGCAGGATAGTTCTGCCTGCGCAGATCTTCCTATTCAAACGACGGAGGAAGAAGCCAATCCATTCAGTGGTGCTACGGAAGAGAAAGCACCTAAAACGCTTAATACCTTTTCCGAAGAATATCTTCACAATCATCATTCATCAGAATATTTTCTCTCTATAGCCTCACAATTTCATAAATGTGAGAATGCAGGTACGTACGTTGCCTATCATGGTGAACTTCTTGTGCCACCGCCTAATCAGGCCTAATTAATTCCCGTCTTTTTTTAATGGCTTTTGTCAGAGCCAAACAACCTATTTATTTACTTAATGCCATTATTACGGTGGCCGTTCAAAAAATATTTAAACAATGAGAAAGCATTCTAAAGAGTTTCTCGAGAATCTTACGCCTTATCAGGGTTATGAAATCCTCGTAGAAGGAAACAAGCGATTCATTAACAACCTAAATTCAGATCACGATCATCTTGAAATGATCAACGAAACCCGTGAGGGTCAGTATCCATTTGCAGTAATTCTTAGTTGCATGGATTCCCGCACGTCTGTAGAACTAATTTTTGACCAGGGCTTAGGGGATCTGTTCAGCATCCGTGTCGCAGGGAATATTGTGAACAATGATATTCTTGCCAGCATTGAGTATGCAATAAAATATGTCGGCTCCAAGGTACTCATGGTTCTCGGTCATACCGAATGCGGTGCCATCAAAAGTGCCAAAGCCGGCGTAAGAGATGGGCATATCACCACCTTGCTTGACCGCATTCAACCATCAATTTCCAAAGCCATGCTGAAAGAAGAAGATTATCACATGTTCAACGATAACGCTGCTTATGCAAACGTGGAGAACAGTCTTGAAGAAATTCTTACCCGAAGTGACATTGTAAAAGATATGTTCAAGAAAGGTGAAATAGGTATCGTTGGCGGTGTTTATGATATTGAAACCGGGCAAGTTGATTTCTTTAAGAATTTAACTAAGAGAAAAAAAGAGGCAAAAGTCTTAACCCATTCGTAAACCGGGATTAGAACCATATTTCAAACAATATAATGAGTGAAAAATGAAACTTAATACACAACATTTCAAAAGTGATTTATTGTCTGGCACCGTGGTATTCCTCGTTGCCCTGCCACTCTGTTTGGGTATTGCGGTAGCAAGTGGAGCGCCGCCATTTGCCGGTATTATTACCGGAATTCTTGGCGGTATTGTGGTTGGATACTTAAGCAGTTCCAATGTTAGTGTATCGGGCCCTGCCGCGGGACTTATCGCCATTGTATTGGGAGCCATTGCAACGCTTGGGTACGAGAACTTCCTGCTGGCAATAATGCTCGCAGGAGCTTTTCAATTGATATTGGGTATCGCGAAAGCAGGAACGATCTCCAGTTATTTTCCTTCGGGTGTTATTGAAGGCATGCTTACAGCGATCGGTATTATTATTATCAAAAAAGAATTGCCGCATGCGATTGGATACGATAGGGAACATGAGGGAGATTTCTTCTCTTATCAATTAACCGATGCGGCGGATAAGGGCTTCTTCGGGGAGATCATCCACTCCTTCAATTTTGCTCATGTCGGGGCGATCATTGTCACCGTCGTTTCAATTATCATCCTTGTTGCATTTAATAAACTGGCTTTTTTGAAGAAGATCAAAGTTTTGCCGGGAGCCCTTGTTGTCGTGGTGGTAGGAATCATCATTAATGAAATCTTTAAGGCAACAAATCCGTCATTACAAATAACCGGCGAACACCTGGTGCAGTTGCCCACCGCTTCTTCAGCCAGTGAATTTTTTGGTCAGTTTACTTTTCCTGATTTTTCCGGATTTACAAATCCGGCCGTATGGATAACGGCGGCAACTATTGCTGCAGTGGCAAGTATTGAAACATTGTTATGTCTTGAAGCAGGGGATAAGATGGACCCGATGAAAAGATTTTCCAGCGCCAATACTGAATTAAGAGCACAGGGTGTAGGCAATATGCTGGCGGGTTTACTGGGAGGATTACCAATGACCTCAGTTATTGTAAGAACGACAGCGAATGTAAATGCCGGTGCAAAAACAAAACTTTCTGCAATCATTCATGGGGGTTTCCTGCTGGTAACGGTCATTCTGATTCCAACATTATTAAACAAGATGCCCATGGCGTGTCTTGCGGCCATTTTAATTATGATCGGTTTGAAGCTGGCGAGTCCAAAAGTTTTCATACACATGTGGAAGGCCGGGAAATACCAGTTCATTCCGTTTATTGTAACCGTGATCGCCGTAGTAGCAACAGACCTGTTGAAAGGCGTGGGCATTGGATTGGTGGTGAGCATCCTATTTATCCTGAAAGGAAACATGAAACTTGCCTATTTCTTTAAGAAAGAGGAACACCAGGAAGATGAAATAATTCGCATTGACCTGGCACAGGAAGTTTCATTTCTTAATAAGGCCGCGATCAAACAGACGCTGGCCCACTTGCCACGAAACAGTAAGGTGTTGATCGATGCGGCGGATACTGTATATATCGATTATGATGTCCTGATGCTGCTCCGCGACTTTGTAAACTTCGGTTCAAAGGACAAGAACATCTCAGTAACGCTGAGAAATTTTAAACCGGCTTACAAGATGCAGGATGCCGTTCACGTTCATTCCGAAAAAGACTTGTTACTTCAAACAGCCAGCAATGAGTATAGTAATAAAACAAGCAAGCCCGTCAGTGCAACATGATGAGCAGGTAAAACATCACATCGATGAAAACCACCTGATTCATGAACTGAAGCATTATTTGCCATCTCAGCAGGCACTGAAGGATTTTATCCATCATAATTCGTTGCATGCATTTCAGCACATGAAATTTTATGATGCGGTATTCAAAGCCTCTAAGATCTTTGGCTTCCAGGCCCATTTGCAATTAACGGAGTACAGGGAATTATTTAAGACAGGCCGGATCAGGAAAGATGTGCTCGAAATGGTTATTGCGAATAAAAAAGGAAAGGAGGCAGTGGCTGAATGGAAGAAAAGACTCATCGATAATGAGTACGATCCTGTTAATTACCCCCGAATTGGGCAACTGCGCAAATACTGGAAAGATGCTTATCATTTTGATCTTGATAACAGGGTTCATCCTTTGCTGTTCCGGATCCTTTGTGTCTTTTTAGACCAGGGCATTGCAGTTGAAGATTTCCCCGTTGCTAACAAATCGTTTATTGATAGTATAAAGGAATTAGAGCAGCATTCATTTGCAAGCTTTTTTAAAACCAAAGCCGTCAAGCAAAAATTTTTATCGGGTAAATATTCAATAATAGAACTACTGAAAACAATTGTTGGTAAAGAAGAATATTTCGAACAATATTTATTTGACCAGCAATTTGCTCATCATGGATGGAGCGGTTTTGTATCGGCAGTGGAGGATAACCCGCAAACTTTATTAGACAGGAAAAAGATAACGCTGAAAGAGCTGGTGGAATTTGAACTACTGATGGAATTGGATGCCTTGAATGATCGCTTTGGCAATACCTGGAAACCATTGACCTCTTACACAAAGGAGCCACCGCTCGATCTCCTGGCGGCAGTCCCAAAAACTGAGTTTGCAGACGTGATCGAACTCTGGCAGGATGCTTTTGAATGGAGTTATTATGATTCAGTTTTGAAAGGAATATTACTTGCATCTGCAAAACTTTCACATCATCATATTTCAAATAATGGCAATATACAGCCTGAACTTGCTAGCGGTCCTTCTAAAACCCCCGTTCGTGGAGTCCGGGGGTCCGGGGGCTTCCAGGCCATCTTCTGTATCGATGAACGGGAGGATTCCATTCGTCGGCACATAGAAGCTGTCTGTAAAGATTGCGAGACCTTTGGTGCCCCCGGTTTTTTTGGTGTTGAATTTTATTTTCAGCAGGAAGGAAGTAAGTTTTATGATAAGCTTTGCCCTGCACCCGTTACGCCAAAGTATCTGATCAAAGAGTTTGATGCAAAAGAGGCAAGAAAGGGTGAGCCGCTCTATACCAAGCTCACTCATGGATTTTTTACCGGCTTTGTTTTAAGCATTACTTATGGATTCTGGGCCCTGGGTAAAAAAATGCAAATGATGTTCAGTCCAAAAATGAGCCCGGCGATTTCGAATGCCTATGGCCATATGGACCGGCAATCTGTTTTAACTATCGAGAATAAAAGTCCGGATGATGTTGAGAATGGTTTACAGATCGGCTATACAATCGATGAAATGGTGACCAGGGCCGAAAATTTTTTACGGGGAATTGGCTTAATAAGAAATTTCGCTCCCATCGTCTATATAGTTGCCCATGGAAGCAGCAGTGCTAATAATCCGCATCATGGTGCCCACGATTGTGGTGCCTGCAGCGGGAGACCGGGGGCCACCAATGCAAGAGTACAGGCTCATATTTTGAATCATAAAAAGGTAAGAGAGGCGCTGGCTGCAAAAGGAATTCATATTCCTGATTCAACTCAATTTGTTGGTAGTATGCATGATACGGCCGCTGACGTAATAGGTTATTATGATGAACAAAACCTGAGTGAAAAAAATTTCGAGCAACATTTGTTGAACATACAAAGTTTTGAAACCGCTTTAAACTTAAACGCAAAAGAACGTAGTCGTCGTTTTGCATCGATCAATACAAAACAGCGGTTAGAACAGGTGCGCAAAGCTATTCATGATCGCTCGGTGTCATTATTTGAACCTAGACCTGAATTAGGACATGGAACCAATACACTTGCCATCATTGGCCGCCGGCAAACAACAAAAGGATTATTTCTGGATCGTCGTGCATTTTTAAACAGCTATGATTTTTCAACAGATCCGGAGGGAAACATTCTTACTGCGGTAATGCGTCCCATTGGTCTGGTTTGCGGCGGTATCAATCTTGAATATTATTTCTCAAGGGTTGACAATATAAAAATGGGGGCGGGTACAAAACTTCCGCACAATGTAATGGGGCTTTTTGGTGTTGCCAATAGCAGTGATGGCGACCTGCGACCAGGGTTGCCGTGGCAAATGATCGAGGTGCATGACCCGGTTCGATTACTGGTGATCGTTGAGCACAAGCCCGAAATTGTCTTAAAGGCAATTCAATCTTCGGACGAGGTTTTTGAGTGGTATAAAAATGAATGGGTGCATATTGTGGCGCTTCACCCGGAGGAAAAACAATTCTATTATTTCAGAAATGGAGTGTTCGAAAAATATCACCCCATCACCAATGCGAAAGAGATCGGCACCATTCATAATATGGA
>DASVAM010000123.1:0-8085 GCA_036376375.1 Chitinophagaceae bacterium | reverse complement strand
CATTATCAGGATCACCTCCCTCATACTTGTTTCTCCAGCTAATTTGCGGATCAAACCATTGCTTATTGGCACCCGGGAATGTGCTCTCAAAGGTTTTATAATTGAAGTGCAATGTTTCATTAAAACCTTTGGCAGCACCGCCAATAAAAACAAGACCACCTGTCAGGATCTTATTGCCATCGATCTTCCATTTTAATTTTTCAGAAGTCTTTTCTTGTGCTTGTAAACCAGATGAAGCAAGTAGAAGAAGTACAACAATTATTCTCATAAAAAAAATTATCATTTAATAAAACTTCACCGATAACTTGTCGTACGCCGGAGGAGGAATAAGTGATTTTTACATGGATTGTATGGACGGGAAATAATTTTGTTCCGGATAGAGGAGGCAGAAAATTCAATCTCGAAAACCGGCTGTTAAAATAAACGCTGGCTTGCGGATAATGAAATAATGAAGTATGAAAATTTACCTATAAGTAGATTTCCCATTCTACTTCTACAGGCAAGTTCAATCCGTGCATTTTATTTTTTCCGGAAAAATATCCTGACCGGCACTCCCTTAAGATTGAAATTTTCGCGAAGCTTGTTCTCGAGATAGTTCTTATACGGCTGCTTAACATCATCGGGGAAGTTGCAAAAGAATGCAAAAGAAGGAATTGCAGTCGGTAGCTGGGTAACATATTTGATCTTCACGGGGTTCCCTCTTACTACCGGCGGATGATAGGATTCAATGGCTTTTAAGATCACTTCATTGAGTTCAGAAGTGGGTATCCTGGCTTTCCTGCTTTCAGCAACTTCTAACGCAATTTCGATTGCCTTAAATATCCGGGTCTTTTCCTTGGCGGATATAAAAAGAATAGGCACATCAGTAAATGGAGCCAGTTTCTGCTTCAACATCAGTTCATAATCTCTTGCTGAATTCGTCTCTTTTTCCACCAGGTCCCATTTGTTTACCAAGACAACAATACCCTTCCCTTTCTTTGCAGCAAGGCTGAATATGCTTACATCCTGTGCTGACACCCCTTTAACGGCATCTATTAAAATGAGACACACATCAGCTTCGTCCATGGCTTTGATGGCCCGGATCACTGAATAAAATTCAAGATCCTCGTGCACTTTTGCTTTCCTCCTGATCCCCGCTGTATCGATGAGAATAAATTCTTTTTGAAAAAGTTTATAATGGGTATGGATCGTATCCCTGGTTGTACCAGCAATGTCGCTTACAATCGTACGCTCCTGACCGATCAGGGAATTCAATAAAGAGGATTTGCCCACGTTAGGTTGACCGATGATGGCAAATTTTGGCAACGAATCTGCCAGCGCTGTGGCGTCGGCTTCTTCAGCCGGGATCAATTCTGTAATTGCGTCAAGCAACTCTCCTGTACCACTTCCGCTGGTCGATGAAATAAAGAAAACGTTGTCAAATCCAAGGCTATAAAATTCTGTGGCGGCTAACATCCTCTCATTATTGTCAACTTTATTGACGACAAGAAAAACAGGTTTTGAACTTTTGCGTAACATCTCTGCCATCGCATCATCCAAATGAGTAATTCCGGTTGCCGCATCCGTCATGAGAATAATCGCATTGGCCTCATCAATGGCAATTGCCACTTGTTTTCTTATCTCTCTTTCAAATACATCAACGCTTTCAGGGACAAATCCACCTGTGTCGATCACGTTAAAGCTTTTACCATTCCAATCTGTGACACCATACTGGCGGTCCCGTGTCACACCACTTATATCATCAACGATGGCCTTTCGTTGCTCCAGCAAACGATTAAAAAAGGTGCTTTTGCCGACATTGGGTCTTCCTGTTATTGCTAATGTAAATCCCATAATATTAATGCTCTCTGAATTAAAAAATCCATTAATGATACCCATATTCTTTTAGCCAGGTATCATTGTCACGCCACTTGTCTCTTACTTTTATAAACAGTTCTAAAAAAACTTTCTGTTGCAAAAAATCTTCGATCGATTTTCTCGATTCTGTTCCCAGCTTTTTGATCATCTTTCCACCTTCCCCCAGCACGATCGCTTTTTGTGATTCACGCTGCACGATTATATCTGCTGTGATCTTAGTCAACGTAGTTTTCTCCCTGAATTCATTCACCACAACCGTAGCCTGGTATGGGATTTCATCACCAAATAATTCAAATATCTTTTCACGGATCAGCTCAGCTACAAAAAATCTTGTTTGAAGATCAGATACCTCATCGCCACTAAAAAACGGTTCACCTTCAGGTAAAAACTCAAGTATCTCTCTTATGAATTTCTTTTTATTGATGCCGCTTGATGCAGAGATCGTAATTACTTTTTTATAATAAGGATTTCCTGAAAAAAAATCGACCGCTTCTTTTATTTTATCCTGGCTTGCCCGGTCGATCTTGTTGACAACAACAATTGCCGGTACCTTTAATTTTAAGGAACGAAAGATCGCATCACAGTCTTTCAGGTCTTCATTTACGTCTACAATTAATAAAGCAACGTCTGCGTCTTCTAAAGAATTTTTTACCGCATCCATCATTTTTTCATGTAATCTGTATTTCGGCTCAATGATACCCGGCGTGTCTGAAAAAACTATTTGATAATCTTTTTCAGTTAAAATTCCTTTGATGCGATGTCTTGTTGTTTGAACTTTTGAAGAAACGATCGCAAGCTTTTCGTCCATCAATGCATTGAGCAAAGTGCTTTTGCCGGCATTGGGTTTACCAAAAATATTTACAAAACCTACTTTCATTGAAAAGAGTGCAAATTTAGATGAATAAAATGTTTGGGAGGTATATATGTGAGGGCTATCTTTGCACCCCACTTCGCGAAGTAGAGCAGCGGTAGCTCGTCGGGCTCATAACCCGAAGGTCGGGAGTTCGATCCTCCCCTTCGCAACTAAGGCTGAAACCTACTTTTAAAGTTTGTTTCAGCTTTTTCTATTTCAAGTATTATGTTAAAAATCCGATTGCTGCCAAATTCGATACCAAACTACCAGGATTATTGATAAGAATTTGTAGCCTTTTTTCTTCCTGGCTTATCTCCTTTGCTTATAATTTCATCATTCTGATTTTATTTCTTTTCTGGGAAAATCAGGTCTTTAAAAGTGAATTAAACGAATGCAGTCAAAATATAATGAGGAATAAAGTTTTCTAAAAATCAAAAAGCGTCCCGAAATCGGAACGCTTTTCTTTTTAACCCTTTATGTTTACGATCTACGAGAGACATTACTTGAACCACTTGTTTTAATATCACGAATCAATCCCTCGCCTTTGAATCTTACATCGCTGGCACCACTTGCATTCGCGCTTAATTCTTTATTTACAGTGATATTTACTGATGAAGCTCCCGATGCTTTGGCATCACAGTAATTGCTGACAAGATCGAAACCTTTGAAATCACTGGCACCGCTTGCATGCACTTTTACCTCCGCCGCATTTCCGGAAATAGTGATATCAGATGCGCCACTGATCTCACAGCTCAGTTTTTTTGCTTCCACCTTCCCTTTCAGATCGCTTGCGCCGGAAAGATCAATGGATAATTCCTCTGCCGCGAGCCCGTCTTCAAAATAAACATCGCAAGCACCGCTTACATTCAACCTGTCAATTTTTTTGATGGAGACATATGCTTTCAGTTTTTGTTTGTCGCCATTCCAGTTTTTCCAGAATTTTTTATCATCATCAAACCTGATGATCAAGACCCCATTTTCCACTTTTGTAATGATCTTTTCCCGGTATTCAGCTTTGGAAGCGCTGATAGCAACGGCATCTTCATTGCCCTGTGTGATATAAACAGTAAAAGCGTTTGAAACCTTGATGGCATGAAAGCCGCTCAAACTTCTTGCCTCTGCATGTGGATCATTGATTGTTTTTTGAGCATACAAGACCGCGCTTGCGAGGATTGCCATCAACATCACTTGTATCTTTCTCATTTTTCTATTTTTTATAAAAAATTATTTACTTACTTTCTTTATACTGCTGCCGCTTGTTTTAATATCCCTTATCAGGCCAGCGCCCTTATAAAAGACATCACTGCCGCCACTTGCATTTGCTGAAAGTTCTTTGTTCACTGTAATATGAACATCGCTGCCCCCGCTTGCTTCTACATTGCAAATATCTGAAGCCAGCTCATAACCTTTGAAATCGCTGCCCCCGCTTGCATCAATAGTAACTTTAGCAGCTTTGCCAGAAATATCAACGTCACTACCGCCGCTTGCCTCTACTTTCAGCTCATTTGTTTCAACTTTACCATCAAAATCTGATCCGCCCGAAATCTCCATATCAAGCTTTGCAACTTTAATGGTACCATCAACTAAAATATCAGAGCCGCCGGAGCCTTCCAGCCTCTCAATATTTTTAAACGATACATAGGCCTTCATCTTACGATTTCCCCAATCAAATTTTGAACTGTTTTTCCAGTCATACCAAATCTTTAAAACTCCATCTTTGACTTCGGTTATGATCTTATCCCGATCATCAACTTTTGCAGCGCTGACAGCAACCGCTTCGTCTCCCTGGCTTAAATAAAGATCAATGCCACCTGAAACTTCAATGGCATGAAAACCGGAAACATTTCTTTTCTGAACATTAGCATCATTGATTGTTTTCTGTGCTGATGCAGTTGTGATCACTCCGGCTAATGCTAATAAAGCAAATAATTTTTTCATGGTCATAATTTTTTAAATTCTGGAAACATATCCACCTGTGTTAGTTTTTACTTCGCGAATGCCGCCGTTGCCTTTATATTTTATATATCCACCAGTATCGGCTTTTACACTCATCTCTTTATCTACTGAAATATGAATTCCGGCGCCTGTGCTCATTTTTATAAAACACGTATTTGTTACAAGGTCTTCGCCCATGAACTTGCTGCCGGTATCCCCTTCTGCTTCCAACTTATCCACTTTCCCGGAGAGAGTTATTTTGGAGCCCGTATTTTGATCAACCGATAAACTTCCAATATTTATTTCAGCTTTTACTAAACCGCCCGTATTTGCTTTTAAGTCAAGGGAAGTAGCTTCCAATACTCCATCAACCTTTACTTCTGCGCCGGTTGTCACATGAAGCAAGTCAAGTGATTTATAAGAAACATAGGCCCTCAATCGCTTATTTTCATTTTTCTTGTTGATGGCACCGCTTTTGGTTTCATAATGAATTTTCAAAATTCCGTTCACCACTTCAGTTATAATTTTATCACGAAACTGGGTTTGTGAAGCACTGACCGCAACTTCTTCAGTAGCGCCTTTCGTCAACGTAAGCTCGATCCCGGTGGCGACATCGATCCCATGAAAACTACCAACGCTCCTCTTTTGGGCATTATCGTCATTAATAACTTTCTGCGAGAAAGAGATGGTAATCAATCCTAAAAACAGCGAAAAGAATAATAAGGTTTTCTTCATAAACAATGATTTGTAGGTTATACGAAGCAAACGGTAGAAAGGTTACAGCTCACCGGAAAAAGTTTATCCTTAGCTTTGCAGCAGAATTTCAGCGTTTCCCCGGGGTGTCCCGCCTTTGGCGTGACTGAGATCAAACCCGTAGAACCTGATCAGGGTAATGCCTGCGCAGGGAAGGTGATAAACATCTTTCATTCCTGTCAACAGCATACCCTCTCATTTTTAATCTTTTAAACGTAAAAAAATGAAGAGGATTGCCATTTTGATGACCGTTACCGTTTTCGGCAGTACGGCATTTGGCCAAACAAAAGACAGCACGAAACGTGACAGCTTTCTTCTGCTTGAACCCATAGAAGTAAAAGCCATCCGGGCCGGAGAAAACTCCCCTTTCACAAAAACCAACCTGACCAGAAAGCAGATCGAGAGACTGAATCTTGGGCAAGACCTGCCATTTATCTTAAATCAGACACCGTCCGTGGTCGTCAATTCTGATGCAGGTAATGGAGTTGGGTACACCGGGATCCGGATCCGCGGATCAGATGCTTCACGAATTAATGTGACATTGAATGGAGTTCCATTTAATGACGCAGAAAGCCAGGGAACTTTTTTTGTCGATCTGCCTGATTTTACTTCTTCCGTTGGTAGTATCCAGGTGCAGCGCGGAGTGGGCACTTCATCAAACGGTGCCGGTGCATTTGGAGCCAGCGTAAATATCAGTACCAATGAAGTTAATGTGAAACCGTATGCAGAATTCAATAACAGCTATGGTTCATTTAATACATGGAAGAATACAATCAAGCTAGGAAGTGGTTTGGTGAGTGACCATTTTACGGTCGACCTCCGTCTATCGAGGATCAAAAGTGATGGATATATTGACCGGGCTACCAGTGATCTGAGATCCTATTACTTCTCCACGGCTTATCTCGGTAAAAAGAATTCGCTCCGCTTCAATATGTTTTCAGGAAAAGAAAAAACTTACCAGGCATGGTATGGAGTCAGTGAAGCCGATCTCGAAACGAACCGCACAATTAATTATGCTGGGATGGAACGACCCGGCGAAGCTTATGATAATGAAACCGACAATTATAAGCAGGATCATTATCAACTTTTCTATAACCAGGATCTTACAAGTCGTATAAAATTTTCAACGGGCTTTTTTTACATAAAGGGAAAAGGTTATTATGAGCAATACAAAGCTGATCAGGCTTACGCGGACTATGGTTTGCCAAAACCTGTTTACGGAACAGATACGATCACCAATACAGATCTGGTAAGACAGCTTTGGCTTGACAATGATTTTTATGGAAATATTTCTTCATTGCAATACAAAGGTGAGCGATCTCAAATCACTCTGGGTGGTGGATGGAATCGGTATGATGGCAATCACTATGGCGATGTGATATGGGCTGAGAAAGGTTTGTCTTTGCCCGCCAGATGGTACGACCTCGATGCCGATAAAAACGATCTTACCATTTTTTTCAAGCAACAAACAAAGATCAGTTCATTGGTTTCTGTTTTCTATGATTTGCAATATCGTAATGTGAAATATGATTTATATGGCTTTAGAAATAACCCTGGTCTGATCGTTAAAAACAAATACAATTTTTTTAATCCCAAATTGGGATTGAGCTTTCAAAGAAACGATTGGTCAGGTTATCTATCCTATAGTCGCGGACAAAAAGAACCAAACCGGGATGATTTTGAGGCAGGATTCGATCAACAGCCCAAACCTGAAAAGCTAAATGACCTTGAATTAGGAATTGAAAAAAGAAATGATATGTATCATATTGGCCTTACAGGTTATTATATGCATTACGAAGATCAATTGGTGCTGACAGGAAAAATAAATGACGTAGGTGCCTACACGAGAACAAATATTCCGAAAAGCTATCGGGTAGGCCTGGAGCTCGTTGCTTCTGTAAAAATCAATTCATGGGTAAATGCCGCTGGGAATTTTTCTTTCAGCAGTAATAAAGTGAAAGATCTTACGGAATATATAGATGATTATGATAATGGCGGGCAAATAACGAATCACTACTCGTCGACTGATATTGCTTTTTCTCCAAATATAATTGGTGGAGCTACCATAAATTTTACTCCTCTCAAAAATGCAGAGCTGAGTTTGATCGGCAAATATGTCGGCAAACAATATTTAGACAATACACAAAGTGAAAGCAGGAAACTGGATGCCTTCTATACACAAGATGCCCGATTTATCTACACTTTGAGTAAAGGCTACCTGAAAGAAGTGAGCATCATTCTGCAGGCAAATAATATTTTTGACGGGTTGTATGAGCCGAATGGTTATACCTTCAGTTATTACTATGGTGGAAGTCTAACAACAGAGAATTATTATTTCCCAATGGCGGGAAGGAATTTTATGGTTGGTTTGAACGTCAAATTTTAATTTCACTGTTATAAATTATGAAGCTGGTTTTCTGCCAGGGCAGGAACACCAGCATTTCTTATTGATTATTTCTTACTTAAACTTAGAACTTAAAACATGGAACTGCTTTCTTTCCTCATTTTCCAAATTTTTCCTGCCAGGCAAGCATACCACCCACCAGGTTTTTTGTGTTCTTAAATCCCATTGCGTCCAGAAACATACAAGCCTGTCCGCTACGATTACCGCTACGGCAATAACAGATCACTTCTTTCTCCTTCAGGTCCTCAATTGCATCGATTTGCATGGACTGAATATTACCCAG
>DASVAM010000118.1:0-5825 GCA_036376375.1 Chitinophagaceae bacterium | reverse complement strand
TACAATAATGGTGTTTGCTGTGAGCGCCTCTGCAGCTTCAAAAGTATTTAGCTGACCGTCTAAACTCAGATCGCCAAAAATGTCCGGCTCAACAAGTATATCTTTTATCAATTCGCTTTCGGCCGCACTATTGTCCGTGATCTTTACCTTTCCCTTGACAAGGAAATGGATCCTTGTGAAGCCACCTTCGCCATAACTGATCACTTCGCCCCGGTAAACGGTCTTCATCTTAGCCATTGTAGCTGCATCCCTTAGTTTTTGCTCAGTCAATGAAGTCATAAGCGGATGGTTTCTCAGATAGATGTATTTCATGTCGTCCGTCATAATTGTAGATTTAAAGAGTTTATAATGGTTGTTTTAGTTTAATGATAATGCGTTCTCAATTTTTGTGATTACAACATTTTTTGGCACCAGCCCTGATACATGATCAACGATTTTCCCTCTTTTAAAAAAAAGAATGGTTGGGATTTCCATCACGCCATATTCCTGGTCGATGCCTGTTTCTTTTTCTACGTCAATCGTAAAAAAATTCACCATGCCTGTATATGACTTTGAAAGCTCTTCATAGATCGGGGATATAATTTGGCAAGCGCCGCTCCACTCTATCTTGAATTTCACTAATGACAATCCCTGGCTTTCCATTACTTCCTTTTTAAAATTTTGTTTTGTAATGTTCTTACTCATACTTTGTTTTTAAAATTTCTTCATACATGTTTTCAATGGCCGTGCCAGAATTTTATTTCCGACTAAAATTCCTTTGAAAGTCGCTCCTGTGGCCGATTTAGCGAAATGCTATTTTTACGTATGGCTTCGTAGTATAATCGTATCATTCACGATATGTTGGGAATTTCCCAATGCATTGGGAGCTGATATTACATGTTTATTAAATAAAAAATCCCCGTATGGGGATTTTCAAAAAACAATAGGAGTTAGTTATCAATTGTACTTTTTGTATTTGATATCGATCCAATTTGCGTCAGCCTTTCCAATATAGGTTTGCTGGTCTTTATTCCACGTATTTCTTACATCAGTATTGTAATTCAAATACAATTTGCCATTAACGATCGTCCATGCGTCAGGATCTGTTTTTGCTTTATATCCGCGTGAACAGCCAAAAGCGCAATAACCTCCGTACTGCGGTTCATACCTGGCAGGATCTTTCTTAAATAGATCAGCATTTGCCCTATTTGAAAAAAACCAGTTTACTCCCTTGTACAGAACACTGAATTCACCCGATCCTTTGACAGGTTTACCTTCTAAAAAATAGGCTACAACGTCATACCCATTTACAGCAGCCTTATCCTTTACATAGATCTCATCTTGCTGACCAAAAAGGTCCATGCATAAAGTCAGACTTAGTCCCAATAAAATTTTTTTCATAGATTTTTAATGTAAAACTATTGGCCCGATGGATTAAACATTGTCGGGGGATTTACAGGTTGGGCGCTTTCACATTTTATTGGTAAAATTTACTCCCGCGCTAAGTCCAATAACATTTCTTTCACGTATATAATCAGCTTTCTGTCTTTTAGCAGACAATGAACTTTTGTTTCAAATAATAATTTTGTGGGGCAATCAAAAATCAAATGGAAAGATTCTTTTTAATAATAGCACTATTCGCCCTAAATACCAAAGTTTCTTTCTCCCAGAACGCATTGGCAACAAGAAAAATACATTTAAACCTCGCCAGGAAAGGCTTAGCTATTGAAGGCTATGATCCGGTTGCTTATTTTAAAAATAATAAAGCAACAGAGGGGAAAAAAGAATTGGCCGTTAATTATGAAGGCGCCATTTATTACTTCGCCAATGCGGATAACAAAGAAGCTTTTTTTAAGAACCCATTGGCGTACGAACCCCAATATGGGGGTTGGTGCGCTTATGCGATGGGAAAGAATGGTGAAAAGGTCAGCGTTGATCCCGAAACATTCAAGATCATAAATGGTAAGCTTTACCTTTTTTATAATAAGTTTTTCAATAATACGCTGACAAGCTGGAATAAGGATGAAACCAATTTGAAAAAAAAAGCTGACCTTAATTGGCAAAAAATATTTAGATAATGAGCTTACAATTGTCAGTAGCTTCTATAGCTCCATGGGTGTTGCGAATCGTCGCTGCATTGATCATGCTACAAACGCTCTACTTCAAATTCAGTGGCGCCGAAGAATCAGTTTATATCTTTTCACAATTGGGAATGGAACCCTGGGGAAGGATTGGAACGGGTATTCTTGAATTAATAGCGTCGTTACTGATTCTATATCCCGGAACTACGTTTTTTGGCTCCGTGATGGCAATCGGATTAATGTTGGGAGCTATCGTTGCGCATTTGACTAAACTTGGTATTTCAATAAAAGATGATGGTGGACTCCTGTTCATTTATGCCGTACTGGTCTTAACAGCGTCAACTATTCTTTCAGTCATCTATAAAAATGACGGCATTACTCTTATTAAAAAAATATTTTAACGTGTACAAATTTATTCTTTACGGTCTTGCTATGGCTGTGTTTACTTCTTGTGTTAAGGAGAATACGCCAAAAACTCCGGTGGATAACCCCGTCGACACAATGATGGCAATGAAACGGTTTAGCGGTACATTTGGTAATGGACCTTATGGCACCGTATCGGGAACAGCTAAGATTTATTTAAAGGATAGCAATCAGCATATTCTTGCTCTTGAAAACTTTAATAGCTCTAATGGTCCGGACTTGCATGTCTACATTTCAAAAGAAGTGCAGCCGGTCAACTATATCGATATTGGAAGGCTGCAATCAGTAGGTGGCAACCAGCAGTACCCACTTACAAATAATTTGAATTTTTCAGAATATAGATATGCATTGATCCATTGTCAACAGTATAATCATTTATTTGGAAGCGCTGAATTAAAATAAAACCAAAAACTATGCTACTGACTCAACCAATTCAACATGTATTTGTTCAGTTAAGTGAAACACTCAAACAATTGAACAACGAAGAATACGCAAGACCGAGTAAGATCTTAATGAATGCAACTATTGGCCAGCATGTGCGGCACATTATTGAGCTTTTTCAATGCCTCGAAAAAGGTTATGAAACCGGCAGGGTTAATTATGAGAAACGAAAAAGAGATTATCAAATCGAAACTGACAGGCAGCTTGCAGCAGATCTGTTGAGGGATATCTATAAAAAGCTCGGGAAACCGAATAAAGAGATGCTATTGGAAGCCGAAGACTACTGCGATGAGACACAGGTTGTCTCAATTCCTTCAAATTATTACCGGGAGCTTGCCTACAATCTTGAACATACGATTCACCATATGGCGTTGATACGTGTCGGCGTTAATGAAGTTTCATCATTGGAATTGCCTAACGAATTCGGCGTAGCTTATTCAACAATAAAATACCGTCAGCAATGTGTACAGTAAGTTTTGTTCCTGTCAGGGAAAAATTCATTATCACGTCGAATCGAGATGAAAAGATAACGAGGAAAAATGCCATTCGTCCGGAAGTATCTGTTTACAATGGGGAAAAATTATTTTTCCCAAAAGATGGCGATGCTGGTGGCACGTGGATAGTGATGAAAGAAAATGGAGATGCTGCGGTTTTATTGAATGGCGCATTTATTTGCCATTGTGCTGAACCACCCTATCGGTTAAGTCGCGGTATTATTTTACTGGACATCATTTCAACAAAAAGCCCTTCCTTAACATTTACGAAAATCGATCTGCAGGATATTGAACCGTTCACCCTGGTTATATTAGAAAGTAACTGCCTGTACGAATTCAGGTGGGATGGGACAGAAAAATATTGCAAACAGCTAAGCATTAACCGTGCACATATCTGGTCGTCGTCCACGTTATATGACGGGTTTATCATAAAGAAAAGGGAGCAATGGTTCGCCTCGTTCTTAAATAACCACCCTACTCCTACCCAGCAAGATGTTATAGATTTTCACAAATTCACTGGTGAAGGCGATCAGGAGAATGACCTGTTGATGACAAGAGATGGTAAATACAGAACTGTGAGCATAACAAGTATTTTGCTGACAAATGACAGGGGAAGTATGCAATATCTTGACATAAAGAAAACTGCAGCGTCCGAGATCAATATTACGCTATTAAATACATCGACGATATCTCAATGAAACGAATATTTTACAACCCCTTCTTTATAAAATTGTTCAATTGGGAATATTGGCCATTTCATGTAGTCTACTTTCCTTTATATCCTTATTATCTTTTACTGTCACTGAAAGCCCGGTCATTCTTTTTCTTTAATACTTCAAATCCTTCAATCAGGAATGGTGGCTTTTTGATGGAGTCAAAAAAGGAGATCTATGATTTGATACCATCTGAACATTATCCTTCAACGTTGTTTTTTAATGTGTCCACCCCGGCTACCGTAGTTGTAGAGATGATAAGGCAACGCAATCTTAAGTATCCTTTGGTCGGCAAGCCTGATATTGGCATGAAAGGGATGATGGTGAAAAAACTGGAAGGCGAAAATGATGTCGCTGCTTATGCATCAAATTCAAGAGTGGATTTCCTGGTGCAGGAGTTTGTTCCATTCGAAAATGAGGTGGGTATATTCTATTACCGTTATCCAAATGAGAAAAAAGGTCGTATTTCAGGAATCGTGAAGAAAGAATTTCTTTCTGTTGTTGGCGACGGTGCCAGTAGTGTTGAACAACTGTTGCAGAAAAATAAAAGAGCCGTTTTACAATTGCCAACCCTTACGATTAAAGAGAAAGACAAGATGAACCTGGTATTGAAACCAGGTGAAGAGCTGGTCATTGTTCCTTATGGCAATCATATCCGCGGTGCAAAATTTTTAGATGATAGCGATTCGATCGATGATGAGCTTACAAACACGATCGATCAGATATGTAAACAGGTAAATGGATTCTATTTCGGAAGACTGGACATTCGCTACAACACCTGGGAGGATTTAAAACGCGGTAAGAATTTTTCGATCATTGAATTGAATGGTTCTGGCAGCGAGCCAACTCATATTTATGACCCCAGGCATTCAATTTTCTGGGCGTGGAAGGAAATTGCCAGACATCTGAATATCTTATACCGCATCAGTAAGATCAACCGCCAATTACAGAAAACTCCCTATATGACTACAAAAATGGGATTGGAAATGTTTAAGGAAAACAGCCAATATATCAAACTGTTGAACAGTTAATTATTTCTGTCTTTTAATTCCAAGTTTCTTCATTCGTGCCTCGAGTGTCGTTGGATTTAATCCCAAAATTTTTGCAGCGCCGTTCTCACCACTTACTTTCCATCCTGTTTTAGTAAGTGTTTCAAGAATGTGGCTTCTTTCTATGTCTTCCAATTTTCGCTCAGCAGGTTGGCCGTTGGTCGAAACTTTCCCGATCGGTATCCAATCTCCATATTGTAACGTTCCATCGGTGCTTAGTATCATCGCCCTTTCAATAATATTTTCCAATTCACGAATATTACCAGGCCAGTCATAGGCTATCAATGCATCCATTACTGTTGACGGAACGGTAGTGATTTTCCTGCCGATTTTGCCCTCATGCTTATGGCAGAAATGTCTTACTAACAATGGGATATCATCCTTACGCTCCCGCAGCGGAGGGCATACAACCGGAAATACGTTTAAACGGTAAAACAAGTCCTCCCGGAACTCTTTCTTTTCAATGGCCGATTGAAGATTTCTATTGGTCGCTGCAATTATTCTCGTGTTTACTTTAATCGTATGGGGATTGCCTAATCTTTCAAACTCCCCTTCCTGCAATACACGCAATAATTTTGCCTGCAATTCAACGGGAAGTTCTCCAATTTCATCAAGGAAGATGGTTCCTCCGTTTGCCAGTTCAAA
>DASVAM010000113.1:0-4384 GCA_036376375.1 Chitinophagaceae bacterium | reverse complement strand
GGAAATTATCCATGTGCTTCCTGCCATCATCAAATTGCCGTATTTGGTACGTATGATCATGATCTGAGTCATGGTTATGGCGATCAGCACTCAAACAGGAATGCATTACCCTTGTTTAATCTTGCCTGGAAGGATGCATTTCATGCTGACGGAAAATACAATAGTTTGGAAGAGGAATGTTTGGACCCGATACAGGCACCCAACCAAATGGCAGAAGGGATGGGGAGCGTGTTGACCAAACTTCGGCGCGATCCTCATATGCAAGAGATGTTTAAATCAGCATTTGGCACGCAGGAAATAACGACCGAAAGAATACAAAAAGCCCTGGCGCAATTTACGGTGTCAATGATCACCGCCAATTCAAAATACGACCAGGTAAAAAGAGGCGATAATGTTTTCACAGATTATGAGCAAAGAGGCTACCAGCTTTATAAGACCAATTGCGCTTCCTGTCATCCCGAACCAATGTTTACAGATTATTCCTATAGAAATATTGGGCTGAAAGTAGATCCCTATTTAAATGATTATGGACGATTGGTGGTAACAGGTAACAAAGAAGATTCATTGAAATTCAAAGTACCATCTTTAAGAAATGTTTCGATCACGTATCCCTATATGCACGATGGCCGCTATAAAAGTTTGAAAGCTTGTATTGAACATTATGGAAACAATGTGCAACAGAGTTCCACGCTTGATCCATCATTAATGAATGGGCTTCATTTTAACAGCAATGAGATAATTGACCTTGTTGCTTTCCTGCGGGCATTAACTGACTCGACATTAACAAAAGATCTGCGGTTTTATCAACCACATTAGACCTTCTTACGGGACTTAATTGCTTCCAGTATTTTTCTTTGATTCTCTACTTCAACAAGTTGAGTTTCCTGTGCTTTTGAATTGGCGGACAATTCCTCCTTCAGCTTTGTGATCTTAGTTTGTAATTCAACCGAATCTGTTTGCAATTGTTTCAATTTCTTTTCAGCAGTTGCAAGTATTGTTGCCTGTGCGGCCACCAATATATCAATATGGGCTTCTTCCACTTCCGGTGTTAAGTCTTCAAGAAAAGCTTTGGCTTTTCCCTTTTCCGCATTGCTTAATTCAGGCAGAGCATTGACATCATTATTCAGAATCAGTAAGTATAACACAGATTCATCACTTTCTTTTTTACTTTTTCTTTCAATGTTGATAACATAATCATACTTACCCGGGCTGATATCACTAAGTGTTGCTTCTTTATAAATATTGAATCCTTTGTCTTTGTTGAACATGCCCTTCTCTTCACGGCCCTTATAACCCATCTTCGTAAGCTTATTCATCAGTGCATTTTCAACGGCCTCAGGTGGAAAGTTGTAATTGATATAAAAGCATTCCTGCTTTTTCTTTTTGAACTCGACGACGCCTTCTTTGGCCTGAGCAGTTAGTAAAACCGGGAAACACCAAAACAATAAGTTGAATAAAGATCTTTTCATGGTTCAAGTGGTTTATTTAAAGTTAAGAAAAATGTAAATGGAAAGCCGAATCCGAACGGTATCCATTGCTTAATCACCAGTCAAACAGTACATTTGCTAAAACTTTCCAATTCCTTTGAGCAGCATAAAAAAACTGGCCGGGCAAACCATCTGGTATGGACTGAGCAGCATTTTCGGAAGATTTCTCAACTACCTGCTTACTCCTATTCTTGCTACCATCTTTGCTTCTGCAGAATATGGAAAGATCACAACGCTTTTTACAATTGCGGCTTTTCTTAATATTATCTATACCTACGGTTTGGAGACCTCTTATTTCCGCTTTTCCTCCCAGGAGCCCGAACAAAAAGTTTATAACACTACCTCATCGTCGATCATATTATCAACTATCTTATTTACAGGTTTACTTTGGCTCTTTACAGGCAATATTGCCGCCTTCCTTGAACTTCCGTCCCATCCCGAATATATTCTATGGGTGATATTGATTGTGGCATTGGACACGCTGGCCGTTATGCCGTTTGCCAGGCTGCGATATACAGGAAGACCCAGAAAATTCGCAGCCATAAAGATCCTGAACATACTTATTAATATAGGGCTGGTGATCTTTTTTCTTGTTGTCTGTAAAAATGATCACGAAAAAAACGCCGATACTTTTTTTGCGGTGATCTATAAGCCGGAAATCGGACTGGGCTATGTTATTATTGCCAACCTGGTCGCAAGTGCAGTTACCTTATTACTGTTGGCAAAAGAATTTTTTCAATTCAGTTTCAGGTTCGATACCGGTTTCTGGAAAAAGATGATGAGTTACTCCTGGCCATTGATCATCGTTGGATTTGGCGGAATGATCAATGAGACGATTGATCGTATCATGTTATTGAAGCTTTACCCCGGCACGACAGAGCAGGCATTTTCACAATCAGGAATTTATTCAGCGAACTACAAACTGGCAGTATTGATCGTTTTATTTATCCAGGCATTCCGCATGGGCGCTGAACCTTTTTTCTTTAAGCAATCCACCAGTGAAAATGCACAAAGGACCTATGCCCGGGTAATGAAATTTTTCATAATAGCCTGTTGTTTTTGCTTTCTTGCCGTTGTGTTGTTCCTCGACATCTGGAAGTATTTTATGGGAACAAGGCATCCTGAATATTATACCGGTTTAAAAGTTGTACCGATCTTAATGGTGGCAAAGATCTTTCTTGGCGCTTATTATAATCTGTCTGTCTGGTATAAACTCACTAACCGTAATCTTACCGGCGCATGGATCACGATCGGAGGTGCTGCGATCACCATTTTATTTAACTGGATCTTTATACCCATTTGGGGATATATGGCATGCGCCGTTGCTACGATCTTATGTTATGGATTTATGATGGTAACCAGTTATGTGCTGGGACAAAAATATTACCCCGTTCCTTATGCAAAGAAAAAACTCATCACTTATATCGTGATTTGCATTTTACTTTTCGGAATTCACCAGGCGTTTCTTTTGCTCGATCTGAATGCCTGGATCAATCACGGTGCTGCTCTTGCTCTTATTGGATTATTTGCCCTGCTGATTTTAAACGTTGAGAGAAAAGAGTTCCAAAGGTTGCCTTATATAGGAAAATATTTTGCGCCAAAAATTGCTTAATACACCTCACCCTAACGTCTCCATGATGTTGACGGAGTTATGACTCCGCTAATAGAGTTTTACAAATGGATTGTTCATCTTTTCAAATCCGATAGTTGTTACCGGGCCGTGACCAGAATAAACTTTTGTTTCATCCGGTAAGGTGAAAAGCTGGGTTTGAATACTATTGATCAACGTTTTGAAATCGCCACCGGGAAGATCTGTTCTTCCTATGCTTCCGCTAAATAAAACATCGCCACCTATTACAAAACCCCCGGGCTCATGATAAAAACAAACACTGCCCGGCGAGTGACCCGGTGTGAAGCGAATTTCTAATTCGTCTGATCCCAGATGGATGGATGTTCCTTCTTTCAGATAAACCAATTCCCCATCATAATTATCGAATGGCATTTGCCACATTTCGCCGCTTTGGGGTGCAAAATCCAGCACCGGCTTTTCTTTTTCATGGATATGGAGTTTCAGTTCCCAATTTTTGGCAGCCCATTTGTTGCCAAATACATGATCGAGGTGGCAATGCGTATTAAGCAACAAAACCGGCTGGAGTTTTGTCATCTCAATAAAGCTCTTTAGCTCGTCCCTTTCCTGTTGAAAATAACAGCCCGGATCAATAATGCAGCAGTGCCCTGCTTCGTTATACAAAACGTAGGTATTTTCCTGGACGGGATTAAATGTAAAGGTCTTAACGCTTAACATGGCGGGTTTTCCGTACTTTTAAAGGCCTCCCCAAACCCCTCCGAAGGAGGGGCTTGCTGACGCACAGACCCAAAAATATGAAATGACATTTTTATCATGATATTTCATATTTGAGGAATAGCTTTGATGTGTAAAGCTCTTATAACCGTTAGGATATCATTTGTCCGAAGTTGATTGATATTTGATGATAAGGATTATGAAGTTGAAATGCCAAATTAATGCGGATGATAAATATTCTGATGCCTGGTCTCTCCTCTTTTTTGGAGAGGAGATCGGGAGGTGAGGCCGGAACCGATGAATGGTATTAGAGGAAGTTAATCCGCCTGAGGCGGACGCAACAAAAGTCTCACCTGCCTGCCGGCAGGCAGGTCAGGGCTCAATTGTCGGCTCCCAAACAAAAACAATAAGTCTATTGCAGCAACTATACATTCCTTAAATCCGATTTTAAAAATTTAGACGAAACAGGACAGATCTTATGAAGAAAGAACTCAGACTTATCTTTTTTACAGTGGTTTTCTTCTCCCTGAAAACTAATGCGCAGGTGAACACGGTGGAATTTGGAAAGAACCGGGTACAATACCAGAAGTTCAAT
>DASVAM010000077.1:0-3149 GCA_036376375.1 Chitinophagaceae bacterium | reverse complement strand
TCAGGGCGAGTCGAAGGTCGATCAGGCGTTTGATCGTATCAAGCCTGGCGAGTTGCTCCGGATTTTTTGATTCTAATGTTTGCAGTTCATTATAGAGACCGGCAGTATTTTCCCTGCTTTTACGAAAGGATTTTAAAAAATTCCTGTCGCCGGTGATATAATAGCCCCGCACACCAGTCTCAACTTCTACGATTGAATTTTTTAGTTCACCGATCTTGTTTTCAGCTTTATAACTATTGGTTACCCAGTCGTATTCGCGCTGCAAGATCCAGGTTGATCGAAAAATGAAAAAGTAAGAGATCATTAATAGCACAAAAGCAATTATATACCCGGTTCTTATTTTTCTTCTTAAAGGCATTGACGTGTGTTTACACAACTAATGTTTAATCACCAGTGATTCATACATTCGCATCTCTCAAAGCAATAGGGTTGCTGGTTGCAGATTTTTGTAAGCAAATTAGGGTTTTATAGCAAAATAGCAGGTAGTACCACTCTCAACGCGTGCTTCACCAAAACGATTTTTGTAACGTTGAGCGGGTCAGAAGATTAATGGTCGGCTCAGGCGTAGCGTTTTCTATTGTTATGAATTCAATGTAATTCAGTTAAACGGGGTTGAGTTTGCCTGCTAAGCCCCAATGTATTCATGAAAACCTCCTGGATCTGCGATCTCAATTTTTTGAATCCGGCATCTTTCCTGCCAGTCTCAGTGTACTCGATATAATAGGGTACCATTTTTAATAACATCTTTCCGCCTTCAACATTATTGACGCCATAGATCACGTCTTGTTTATTAACCACCAAAGCGGTACCTGTGATCTCAACATAATAATCAATCCCTTTCCTGTAAAAAATAAGTTTTGCAGGAAAATGAAGCTCATAGGCTTTTACCCATTGCCGCGGAATATGGGCACTGAACCATAATAAACCGTCATCGTCTACACTTTCAAATTCAACAATATCGTTTGGCAATCGTGCTACATTACCGTTTGTGGTGTACATCACCGCACTTTTGATCTGTTGGAGTTTATTTTTTATAAACATTAATTTATAATCATTTTCCATTTGTTATTTTTTTTATAATCTATAAAATCAAATGTGATACCAATGGTACAACTATCGGCTTTTTTATTTTCAACACGATCTGCAATCGTGGTATGTTTTTTTCTGCCTGTAATATGTGTCTGGTTCATTTTTAATTGCTAAACTGAACGAAGGCATACTTTAAAAGAATCATCACCCTTGAAAAAAGTACAACAGAATATAAGTACCCGGGTAATGAATGAGGAAATATTTCCTCGTTCATTGCCTCTTTGAAAAATATTTTTTGACCTTAAAATTAAACGACATGGCAAATTCAGAAACATTGAGAGATCTTATAAGGATCAATAACGACCGCGTTACCGGGTATTCAAAGGCCGCTACGCAAACGGACGAGCAGGAACTTCAAACGTTGTTTAGCCAACTGGCCCAACAAAGCCGTCAATTTGCAAGTGAGTTGCGCAGTTTAGTACGCGACACTGATAAAGATGTTACTGACGAAACCACTGCAGCGGGAAAAATTTACCGGACATGGATGGATGTAAAAGCAACATTCGGAGGAGATGATCGTAAAGGAGTGCTGGCTTCTTGTGAATTTGGAGAAGACGCAGCACAAAGAGCGTATAAAGACGCATTGGACGAGGATGATCTCACACCGGATGTCCGGGCTACGATTGAAAACCAGAAAGCAATTCTGCTGGAGGCACATGATAAAATCAAAATGATGCGTGATGCTGCAGCAGCACATCATTAGAAACTTAAAATTTATTATATCGATCGAACCTTTTTAGCGGCTTCTTTTATTTGTAGTTTTCAATAAGGTCATTGCAATTGTAATGACCTTATTTCTTGAAATGACGACTCGGTAAATAAAAAAACCGGCTGCATCAAACTACACAACCGGTTAGAACCGCCCTTCGAATTCAAAATAGTTTAGGAATCCAGGCTACTGGTAGGACGGGGGCTTGACAAGATTGACACCAGAAGCATCACGATTGAAATAAAGAAAATGGTTTTGGCGATCACGGCAGCACTGCCTGCAATAATTCCGAATCCGGATACCCCTGTGATCAGCGCTATGATCAGGAATAAAATTGCACTGCGTATCATAATATAAGGTTTTAACAAATGTGGAATGTAATGACACGCAAAAAATCATGCCGTTTAATATAAGCCTGAAATATCCACAAGCCAGGAAATGTCGGGGATTTTTTTCATCATTTCGTTCGAGGATTTGGTACTATGGGTAAAACTTATGGTATAGAATTTTCACTGATTGATTTATGCAAAAGGGGAGTAAAAAAAAGCGGGTTAGGAAGCCACAGCGCCAGACAAGGCCAGGTAGTGAAAAAAAATTAAAGCCGCAACCCGTCTTTGATTATCCGGAGAAAAAAGGAAACAATAAGCTCAGGGGAAAAATTGCCGTTATAACCGGCGGAGATAGCGGGATCGGGAGAGCAGTAGCGGTTCTTTTCGCAAAAGAAGGTGCAGATATCGCGATAGCTTATTTAAATGAACATAAGGATGCCCGCGACACTGCTAACATCATCATCAGAAACTACAACAGAAAGTGCCTTCTTATCCCCGGTGATCTGGGTGATGAAAGACATTGTAAGACAGTAATAAAGAAGACGATCCGGGAATATAAACGGATTGATATTCTGGTAAATAATGCCGCACTTCATTATGAAAATAAGAGCCTGGAAGATCTCACAACCCGCGAACTGGTAAAAACATTTAGTACAAACATCTTTTCCTGCTTCTGGCTAACAAAAAATGCGCTTCCATATATGAAAAGGAATTCCTGTATAATTAATACAGCTTCAGTTACAGCTTACAGGGGGAGCGGCGGGTTAATTGATTATGCTTCCACTAAAGGGGCGATCGTGTCATTTACAAGAAGTCTTTCCTCAAACCTTGTCAAAAAAGGGATTAGGGTGAATGGGGTGGCACCAGGCCCAATATGGACGCCACTGATTGTATCAAGTTTTCCTCCAACAAAAGTGGCGGAATTTGGGAGCGATGTCCCTATGGGAAGAGCGGGTGAACCAGCCGAAATTGCGCCTGCCTACCTTT
Source organism: Chitinophagaceae bacterium (assembly GCA_036376375.1). Lineage (GTDB taxonomy): Bacteria > Bacteroidota > Bacteroidia > Chitinophagales > Chitinophagaceae > VBAS01. Next base: position 35 of record DASVAM010000077.1, on the reverse strand, counting down.
TCCTGGCATCAGATGATGGAAGTTATATCACCGGG
>DASVAM010000073.1:0-4187 GCA_036376375.1 Chitinophagaceae bacterium | reverse complement strand
TTTGATAATGGCGATGTGGGTGTACCGGAAAATGTACAAACTATATGATTACATTACGGACAAACATTTTGTTTACCTCGGTTATATCATGCTTGTGCTGGGAGCAGCTTATGGTTATTTTACATTTTCAGAATACCTGACTGATTGGTTTGGATCAGAAAAATGGAATAGTGAGGTCATCCATAAATTATTCAGCTTCTCGGAATATGGATGGTGGTTTTTATTTGCGAATGTAGCCGGCATACTTTTGCCCATATTCATTGTTGCTTTTCCTAAAACAAGAAAACCCGGTTGGATAGCGCTGGCTTCTTTCTTTATGGTAGCAGCTCTTTGGGTAAAACGTTATCTTATAATTGTACCTACACTTGAATCACCATTACTGCCGGTGCAGGATACAAGATTAGAGTTTGTAAAATATTCACCCACCTGGGTTGAATGGGCCCTGACATTAGCAGGTATCGCAACGTTCTTTTTATTTTTTACACTTATGTCAAAATTCATGACCATCATCCCCATCTCAGAATTTGCTGATAGAGAAAAAGCAAAGGAAAAAATCGCAGATAAACCGGCAAAAAAAGAAGGTGAGATTGTACCCGCATAAATATATTTACTATGAGAAAATTTATTCACATACGATCTTATGGCTTCCTGGCCCTCTTGATGATCCTGCTGATAACTGAAACAAAAGCGCAAACAGATAGCTCCACAAATGAAGCAACCACTTATTCTCCGCTCATTACATTCATAAGCGTTCAAAAAAATGATAACAGCGTAGATCTGAAAGCAACGGTGCAGGCAAAGATTGGCGGAGGTGTTACCAAACTGCCCGGGTTAAAAATCGAATTTAGTGTTGTCAGTGATTCATTAACAAAAAAATTGGGCGAAGCGATCACTGATAACAAAGGCCTCGCAATCATCAACTGTAAGCCCGATCAATTAACAACTGATGCGGAAGGACAGTTAAATTTTAAAGCAAGTTTTGGCGGTAAAGATTCAATCGAATCCGCCGAAGAATCAGTCACAGTAAAAAGGGCCAGGCTTGAGATCACACCCATAAAAGAAGATTCGTTGCTAACAGTGAAAGTAAAACTGATTGATCTGAGTACCGGCACCGAAACAGCCGTACCTGAAACCGATCTTGGAGTTTTTGTCAAAAGGTTATTCAGCTCGCTGAAACTGGGTGAAGGAAAAACTGATGAAGCCGGTGAAGCGACAATAGAGATCCCAAATAACTTGCCGGGAGATGATAAAGGGAACATTACATTGATTGCAAGATTGGACGAAAGTGAAGCTTATGGGAATTTAGAAGCATCCGTTGAACAACAATGGGGCACTCCTGTTTCCCACGAATTAAAAGACTTACCCCGTGCACTTTGGAGCCCACATCCACCCGTTTGGATGCTTATAACTTTTGTTATTTTAATGTCAGCTGTTTGGGGGCATTACATTGTTATCATCGTTCAATTGATCCGCCTGAGAAAAGAAGAACCTGAGCTCGATTCGAATTGAGCATTTGATCGAAAAACTATTTCCTAATCTAATTATTAAGATTATGGAAAACAACAATGAAAAGGCAGACGCCAGGACAAACCGCAAGGATTTTCTTAAAAAGAGTTTGTTTACCGGAAGTCTGCTTGCTGCAGGTGCTGCGGGACTGAATAATCTTACATCCTGCCAAAACAAATCAGGAAAAAAAGTAAAAGTGCTTACACCCCAGGGCCAGGTTGTGGAGGTTGACGAGAGTGAACTTGGCAACCCTGAATCCTGCTGTGCTGCCACGCCAGCGGAAGCAAGAAAAGGAATTCCAGGTAAGAAGTTTGTAATGGTGATCGACCTTTCGCGTTGTAAACATGCTCTCAAATGCCAGGATGCGTGTCAAAGATATCACCATCTTTCGGGGATGAATGTCTGGTTAAAAGTTTTTAAAATGCACGATGGTGAAAATATGGCACCTTACTGGATGCCAAAGCCATGTTTGCATTGCGATAAACCCCCTTGTGTAAAAGTTTGCCCCGTAAATGCTACCTATAAGAGAGATGATGGAATAGTACTGGTGGACAATGAACGATGCATTGGCTGCAGGTTTTGTATGGCGGCATGCCCCTATTCCACCCGTTCATTTAATTGGGAAGAGCCGCAATATCTGCACGAAACCAGGGGCTCCACCTACTCACCGGAAACAGGTTTTCCGCAAAAGAAAGGCACGGTGGAAAAATGTGATTTCTGTCCGGATCTGTTGAAGCAGGGTAAACTTCCGCACTGCGTCACTGCCTGCCCCAACGGAGTTTTTTATATGGGCGATCTGAATGAAGACAGCGTTTCAAACGGTGCAGAAACAGTTCGATTTAGTCAATTGATTAAAGATAAAGGCGGCTATAGGCTTAATGAAATATTGGGTACTGAACCAAGTGTTTATTACCTGCCTCCTGTCAACCGGCTATTTCCTTTTGAAGATCCTGAAACAGGGGCCGCAAAGATGGAAAAAGTAAATTGAAAGTTATGTGAGAAAAGATCAATTGTGTTGTTATGGAAGAAAACAAGATACAATTACGCGAAGCTGATGCTATAAACCTGTTGCATCAATATAACCAGGATACGCTTCCAAAAAGGTTTGGGCTAATCGGAAAGGCATGGACGGGTTTATTATTAATTGTGTTTCTCACGGGCGTATTTTTCTATACTACTCAGCTCAGGAATGGATTAATTATAACAGGAATGAGAGACTTTGTGTTCTGGGGAATTTACATTTCTAACTTTGTTTTTTTTGTAGCCATCAGCCTGGTAGGTTCGTTAATAACAGCCATTTTGTACCTATTAAAAATTCCCTGGAGAGCCCCTCTCACAAGGATCGCAGAAATCATTGCTGTTTCAGCTATCATCTTTGCAGGCCTGATTATCATAGTGGACATGGGAAGGCCCGACAGAATGATGAATATGGTTCAGTATGGGAGAATTCAATCGCCCATCATATGGGATGTAATGGTAGTCACGACTTATATGACGCTTAGTATCCTTTTATTGTATTTTCCGCTTCTTCCGAGCATAGCTTTTTGCCGGGATCACATGAAAGGAATTCCAAAATGGCAGCATAGGATGTATAAATTTCTTGCCTTGGGATGGAAGAATACTTCACAGCAATATAATCTTGTAAAAAAAGCAATTACTATTTTATCAGTAATGATCATTCCGGTAGCACTATGCATACATACAGTGACATCGTGGTTGTTTGCCAGTACGTACAGGCCCGGATGGGACAGCACCAACTTCGGAGCCTATTTTGTATCAGGTGCTTTCTTGGTTGGTTCCGGCGGAGTAGTGGTAGGCATGTACCTCCTGCGACGATTCAATGCAGGCTATGATAAATATCTCACCAATGACCATTTTGATAAAATGGGTAAACTGTTGGCCCTGCTTGCCATGATCTATGCCTACTTTTCTATCAACGAATACCTGATTCCTGCTTATAAAATGAAGGGCGAAGAAGCACATCATCTGAACGAATTGTTTACCGGGTATTATGCACCAATGTTCTGGTCAGTTCAGTTTTTCGGGATGATACTTCCTATTGTTGTTCTATTATTTAAGAGAGGAAGAAAACCCCGAACAATGTTTATCATGGCAATCCTTGTTATCGTGTGCGCATGGTTTAAGCGCTACCTGATCGTAATTCCGACAATGTCGTTCCTGCCGGTACAAGAAATCCCCGAAGCGTGGAAACATTATACGCCTACCTTACCCGAATGGGCCATTACCGGTGGTTCGCTGGCCGGCGCATTATTAATCATTACATTTTTTGTTCGTTATTTTCCCATCATATCTGTATGGGAAGTAGCAGAGGAGAAAGGAATTTCTCATGATGTTATTTATAAACATCTGCATGAAGGAAATGAAAAATAATTTTATACATATTGATTTAAAGAAATTGCCGGACAAGGTCGTTTTGATTTCCCTGATGACAATTGCATTCATTTTTTTTAACGAAAAAAATGCAATTGCGCAGGACACGAAAGATAGTGGCACTTCCAAACTTCCTTTTACCATGAACCTAAGTTCAATCGTATCAAATGGTAACAGGACAGTGAAAATACTTGCAACCCGGAAAGAAAATAAAAAAACTGTTATTGCAGATGATATAAGATCTCCATTTAATCTCTACCTGAATGAAGTAAAAGATTATGACCCGGCTA
>DASVAM010000070.1:0-9690 GCA_036376375.1 Chitinophagaceae bacterium | reverse complement strand
CTTGAATGTCCTTTGAACTGGCGGGTGGGTGCAAATTCACCTAACTTATGACCAACCATGAATTCAGTTACATAAACAGGAATGAACTTATTGCCGTTATGCACCGCTAACGTGTGTCCCACAAAATCAGGAGTGATCGTCGAACGCCTGCTCCATGTTTTGATAACACCCTTTTTAGTTTTTCCCTCATTGACAGCAAGGATCTTTTTTTCAAGATGACTTGCTACATAAGGACCTTTTTTAATTGAACGTGCCATATATCAGTTTACGATTTCAGATTTAAGATTTCAGATTACTTTGTCAACTTACTTCCGTTCTTCCTTTGTATAATTAATTTGTCACTTCCTTTATGCGGTTTTCTCGTCTTCTCGCCTTTTGCGTACTTACCGGTGCGGCTTCTTGGATGACCGCCTGAAGCTTTACCTTCACCACCACCCATCGGGTGATCAACAGGGTTCATCGCTACACCACGGTTACGCGGGCGAATACCTCTCCACCTGTTACGACCTGCTTTACCCATGCTTTGAAGACCATGATCGCTGTTGCCAACGATCCCAACGGTTGCATAACAATTGATCAACACTTTTCTTAATTCACCACTTGGCATTTTCAACACAGCATATCTATCTTCTTTGTTCGTAAGCTGAGCTGACGAGCCTGCACTTCTTGCGATCTTTGCTCCCTGGCCCGGTTGCATTTCAATATTGTGCACCATGGTACCAAGTGGCATGTTCTTTAACATCAATGCATTTCCAATTTCAGGAGCTACATCATCACCACTTATGATCGTCATTCCCACCTGTAACCCTTGCGGAGCAATAATGTATCTTTTTTCACCATCTGCATATTCAACCAAAGCGATAAAAGACGTACGATTCGGGTCATACTCTACAGTTTTTACTGTAGCTTCCAATGCTTTTTTGTCTCTCTTAAAATCTATAACCCTGTATTTCTTTTTGTGACCGCCACCAATGTAACGCATCGTTAAGTGACCAGATGTGTTCCGACCGCCGGTTCTCTTCTTAGTTTCAACAAGGCTTTTTTCAGGAACATTGGTAGTTACCTCGGCATAAGCATTGCCGATCCTCCATCTTGTGCCTGCTGTTACCGGTTTAAATTTTTTAAGTGCCATCTTCTTTTATTTTAGATTTTCGATTGGCGATTTCGGATTTGCTTAGTAAAATCTAAAATCCGCAATCTGCAATCCGCAATTTTTATATGTTCGAATAAAGATCTATTGTTTCACCCGCTGCAATTGTTACAAATGCTTTCTTATACGCTGATTTTTGACCAGCAATAAAACCAGCTTTTGTATAACGGGTCTTGCTCTTTGCTGGCGCAACAACTGTGTTTACATCCGTAACCGTCACACCATAAAAATTTTCAACAGCTTTTTTTATCTCAAGCTTGTTTGCTTTTTTATCAACACGAAAAGCATAACGACGCAATTTCTCCTGTTGGTTATTTGCTTTTTCGCTTAAGATCGGCTTTATCAATACATCAGAAAGTTTCATCTTCTGTTCAATTTGAAAATTTGAAAATTTGAAAATTTGATCTTGCCTAAGGCGAGATAAAATTTTCTTTTATTGCTCTGTAATTCCTCTAAAGAACTCTTCGAATTAATCATTTGCTAATTTGCATATTGGCAAATTTGCTCATTGTTTATGCTTCAGTCTCGGTTTCTGCTTCAGTAAAAATCTTTGCAGCTCCTTCCGTTAACACCAAAACATCAGCATTCACTACATCGTACGTGTTCATGTCGCTCAACAATGTTCCTTTTACAAACGGAACGTTGCGATAGCTCAGGTATACGTTATCATTATATTCCGGCATTACGAACAAGGCTTTTTTACCATATACTTCCAGATTGCTAAGCATATCAGTAAAGCTTTTTGTTTTTGGAGTTTCGAAGGACAGATCCTCCACCACCACGATCGCATTATCTTTCGCCTTAAAAGAAAGCGCAGAAATTTTTGCAAGATCTTTTACTTTCCGATTCAACTTGATATCATACCCATGCGGCTTCGGGCCAAATACAGTACCACCGCCTTTATATAATGGATTACGAATATTTCCTTTACGGCTGCCACCGGTGCCCTTTTGACGATGTAGTTTACGGCTTGCACCTTTTACCTCAGCACGGGTTTTCACCTTATGTGTTCCCTGGCGTTGAGCGGCGAGGTATTGCTTTACAGCAAGATAAACGACATGCTGATTTGGTTCAACGCCAAAAATATCATCTGGCAATTCAACCTTTCTGCCGGTTTTTTCTCCATCTATTTTAAAAACTTCAATTTTCATCATTTATACTTTTTGTACAGACAGCGCATGCCCTGTCTGTACGATTGGAAATTATTTTTGAATCAAAACAATTGAACCATTGTGACCCGGAACGGAACCACTAACAAGAATGTAATTCTTTTCAGCAAAAATTTTCACCACTTTCAATCCTTTCATTTTTACCCTGTCGTTACCCATACGCCCTCCCATCTTCATGCCTTTCATCACACGGCTTGCATCAGATGAGTTACCAAGTGAACCCGGGGCCCTTTGACGATCGTGCTGGCCATGCGATTGCTGGCCTACACCATGGAATCCATGACGCTTAACGACACCCTGGAAACCTTTACCTTTTGTGGTACCAATAACTTCAACTTTGTCACCTTCAGCGAAGATGTCAACAGTCACGGTTTCACCAATATTTTTTTGAAGAGAAGTGTTGCGGAATTCTTTAGAGAAGCTTTTCGGGGAAGTGTTTGCCTTAGCGAAGTGATTCTTTTCAGCTTGTGTGGAATGTTTATCATTCTTGTCACCAAATGAAAGCTGCAGAGCTTCATAGCCATCTGTTTCATTTGTTCTTACCTGCGTAACGACACAGGGGCCAGCTTCAATGATCGTGCAGGCAGTTTGTTTACCCGAGGGATCGAAGATGCTGGTCATTCCAACTTTTTTCCCAATAATACCTTTCATGTTTTTCAATTTGTGCCTGCAGGATTATTGGGACATCCTTCATTTCGCTGCGACAACTGTCACCCTGAGCGAAGCGAAGGGTCAATCCCCGTTTGCTACCGACCTTTTCTTTTTGTACAGAAGTACCGGCAGTAAACAAACCCTGAATGGCTTGTTTTTATTTATAGCGGATTTCAGGATATATTGGATTACGCAGAGGTGAATCCTCCTGCACCGCATTTATCAGAGCTCTTTTTTCCTGCTTGTGGCAGGATTGAGAGATGAAAATTTTTTATTTGTAAGAACTATTATATCCGCGAATTCCTAAGAATCCGCTAATCCGTGCTACGCTTTGATCTCAACTTCAACACCGCTTGGCAGATCCAACTTACTCAATGCGTCAACAGTGCGGCTTGAAGAAGTGTAAATATCCAACAGACGCTTATGCGTTGCTAATTGGAATTGTTCACGACTTTTCTTGTTTACGTGTGGCGAACGCAACACTGTAAAAATCTTTTTGCGTGTAGGTAAGGGAATAGGTCCCGTTACCACAGCGCCGGTGCTACGCACTGTCTTAACGATCTTCTCAGCAGATTTATCTACCAGGTTATGATCATAAGACTGTAATTTGATTCTGATTCTCTGCGACATGAGTAAAAATCCCCATTTGAATTTGGGAGCGCAAAGATAGGGGTAGGATGCTTATCAGGCAAAGATTTAGAAAAGAATTTTTTATCCGGGTCACTTATAAAGTAATCCCTACAAAAAACTGCCATGCCTGGCTCTTCCACTTGTCCTGGGCGTCTATATCATTAATGTTTGTTAGCCCAAGTTCATATCTTGTGCCTAAATGAATTAGAGGGAGTTGTATCATAATTCCACCTAAAACTGAAAATTCACTTTTCTTGAAAACGTCCTGAGGGGCCTTAAGGCTATCGACAGCCTCATCTAAGAGCATACCCCACTGTGGTCCTAATTGAAGCTTCACCCGCTGAGAAGGACCAATATCAATATTTAATAGACCCGCGAGTTTTAAATAGTCCAGTTTTGCTTTTTTCTGATCGCCGCCAAGAAAAATATCATCATAGATGTCAGTTATATCGTCGGATTGCTCCGCGGAAGTTTGACTAAAATTCAGTTCCGGTTGTATACCTAATTTCCTCGAGAAATTTATTTGCATAAAGGCACCTAACTGGTAATTATATTGAAATTCGTTACTAAATGACTGTCCGTTGATCTTATTTAAATTCAAACCACCTTTAAATCCCCAGCGAAACAATGATTCTTTTTCAGCTGGATCATTTTTTTGAGAATATGCACTCAGACAAAGCACAGAAAGTAGCAATGGAAGGATTAGTTTTTTCATAATTAAATTGGTTATGGTATTAACGAATACATGACACGTCTTGGTATTTATTGGATATTTTCATCAGACATGGTAGTCGCTTTCACATGGATTAACATTATTCTGTTAAGTTTCTTAACATGTAATCGGTTGCAATATTTTTTGGCTAAAAAACCATGCCGATGTGTATCAATTACATCATCAAAATTTACCATTGGTTTTGCTCAATTACCGCTCGTGTATAATGACTACCCTTTTGTGGTATGTGTTAACGATAATTAACCACTAACATCTGTTTTTCACATGGTTATGCTATCAATGGGCAGTAACATTCGTTGCATATTTGCGTCATACATGTCATGATAACCCGCCTATCCTATCGACAGGCTGGCGGCAGGCAGACAAAAAACCAAAAACCCAAGCGAACATGAAACAGGAACACAGATACAACATCTTCAAAAGGACCCACAAGGGTTTGCGGAGCATGTTATTCGATGCCGGTGCAAAAATTCACCAAACTGATTTTACGAAAGGCAGGCAGGTAAAAGAAACTCTTGATGCGATCAGGCAATCAACCCGCTCTTTTTTATATCATTTGAGCAAAGAAGATAGCATTATCTACCATTCTGTGGTTCTTCATGCGCCGTACATCGTTGCAATGATCGAGCAGACCAATATAAAAGATGAAGCGCTGGCAAGATCAATTGATGACGCGATCGGTCAGTACAAAGAACTCAGCACAAAACAGGAAAAGATCGCTTTTGGTCATCGGGTACAGGCTGCTTTCTTTGAATTTACTGCCGCGGTGCTGCAACACATGAATAAGGAAGCCACCGTTATCAATGAGTTATTATGGACACATTATACAGACCGTGAACTGGTGGGCATAGAAGTGGAGATGATGAAACAGGCCACCTCATCAGATTGCACCTGGTATACCGGCAAAATATTGAAACAGCTCAGTAACCGCGAGATTTTGGTTTGGGTGGATTCGATAAGAGAACATGCCTCTCCCTTTATGCTTAAGAAATTGATCTCAACGGCGCGAATCGTCTTGCCAATCGACCGGTGGCAAATGATCCGGGGAAAATTCATAATGTCTAAAGACAACCTGAATAAAGCAGCCGCATAAAATACATTTTATGACGACACAGCCGTCCGATAAAATCGAGACGGCTTTTGCTTGTGTAGTGATGAAGACTAAACAAGACCTTCATTAATAGCTTTTAATACAGCCTCTGTTTTGGAATTAACATGCAGCTTTTCATAAATGCGACGGATATGGGACCGAACTGTATCGATGCTTATAAATAATTCGGAGGCAATAGCTTTATAGCTATAACCACTGACCAACCCTTTTACAATCTGTAACTCCCTTTCCGACAGATTATAATCCACCTTCTGTGCTTTTGGTTGTGACTGGAAATACTGTAGCACCTTTCGTGCAACATTTGCCGTCATTGGCGAGCCGCCTTTGTACACATCAAAAATTGAATCAATGATCTCTGATGGCGGTGTGTGCTTTAGCAAATACCCGCTTGCACCATTACGAATGGCGTTGAATATTTTTTCCTCATTGTCGAAAACAGTAAGCATGATCACCTGTGTCCTGGGAGATACCGCTTTTATGATCGCAACTGCATCGATCCCATTTGTACCGGGCATATCAATGTCCATTAAAATCACATCTGGCTTCAGCTCTTCCGTGTCTGTTTTTACTGTGTCCGCATTACTGAAAGTTGCTAAAAGATCCAGATTCGGAGTCGATTGTATAAGAAATGAAATGCCTTCACGCAGGTTAGTGTTGTCTTCGTAATAGATAACTTTTATTTTCTCTTCCATCTTCTAAAGTTAAACGACGGCCTACCGGGGTTCTATAACATCATCATGCTAATTTATTTTTCTATAAGCAGGCTTTTCTTTAAGATCACCATCAGGTTAATGCATGTCCCTTTTCCGGGAGCAGATTTGATATCGATCTGACCATTTATTTCTTTTGCCCGCTTCTCAAGATTATTGAGACCATTACCTCTTTTTATTTCTTCTATATTAAAACCCTTCCCATTATCTGCCAATTCCAATTTCAAAAAACGATTCTTAAGATTCAAAATAAGATCGATTTGTGTGCACTGAGAATATTTTACTGCATTATTCAATGCTTCTTTAAAAATAAGGTAGAGATTCCTTCTCTGTTCAAGAGTGAGTTTCGAAGCTTTGAAACTTTGCGAGACAGTTGTATTGAACCTGATGTTCTTTGCATCGCAAACTCTTAAACCAAATTCCCGCATCCTGGAAACCAGATCTTCCAGCGTATCATTATCACTTCGAATGGTCCAGATAATATCCTGCATGTTTTCTGACAGGGACGTTGCATTATTGCTGATGCGATCTAACAACTGAACCGTTTCCGGCTTTTCTTCAATTTGTTTCTTCGCCACATCGCTAAAGATCCGGATACTACTTAAGGTTGATCCCATATCATCATGCAGGTCGGTGGCAATACGATCACGTATCTTCTCCAATCTTCTTCGATGCTGCTTTTTGTAAGCGTAAAAAATAAAAAACAAAACACCCGCCAACACCACAAACAGCAATTTGAACCATATCGTTTGTTGAAAAGGTGGTATTACCTTGATGGCGTAGATCGTTTCCCTGCTCCAAACGCCGTCATTGTTACTTGCTTTTACATGCAGCGGATGTGTACCGCCTTCCATGTTCATAAGGCTGATGGTTCTCTCATTGGTGTATCTCCATGTTGAGTCATATCCTTCCAGCCAAAATGCAAAGCTGTTCTTTGATGCCTGGCTATAATTCAGAGCAGAAAACTCGATCTGTATATTTCGCTCCCCGGGTTTGACCACAACTTTATTGTTCCCATCAAAGCTTCTTGGCTGGCCTTTTATATTCAATCGTGATACCAAAACCGCGGGCGGCTTCTTATTAAATGCGATATTGGATGTATTGATGCTGTTCATTGCACCGTTAAACCCAATGAACAATTCCCCTTTATCACTCATATAGAAACCATCACCCATTTTATTATTGAATAAACCGTCATTCTTGTCAAAATAATCAAATTGACCGGTTGCAGGGTTCAGACGGTGCAATTTGTAATCAGTCGCAATCCATATAAAACCTGATGGATCCTGTGTTAGGTTGAAAGCAGAAGTGGCTATAAACCCGGATTTATTATCATAAATCTTCACTACTTCGCCGTGTTTATCTAACTCGGCAACAAAACCTACGCCCGATACCCATATATGCTGCACCCTGTCAATATATAAAACACCGATCTCATCGTCCGGCAGTCTTGTTTTTTTCCGGTTCGCGTTATTGAAAAGTATAAGTTCATTCTTTTGGGGATCAATTCTTCCAACCCCTTTCCCCGAAGAAAACCAGATATAACCTTCAGCATCTTCCCTGATATTTAATGGATAGATTTTGTGCATGGATGGTATCCGGTTCCACCAGTTGACAATAGAGTCACCTTTTCGCTCCCATGAAAATAATCCCTGGTAAGTGGAGAACCACATATTGGATTTTGAATCCTCGGAAATAAAAGTAACCGAACGTCTTGCTTTCTGATCAGGAAAAAAATTAACATAGTGCCTGATGAACTTGTTTTTTCGCGGATCAAGCACCTGAACGCCCAGGCCATGACCGATCCAAATCATTCCATCTTTTGCCTGCAGAATGGAAAAGATGCCTGCTTCTTTTATCCCCGTCGCCGCTACGTAATCTTCATCCAATTTTAATTTGTTCCGGTTCCATTTATACAAGCCCCCAATCCACACACTTACCCACCAGGTATTGCCCGTAGTATCAGTTTTATCCTGAACAAACCCGCTGGTAAAAAAATATTGAGAATTCGCATATTCGCTTTTATCCTGCCAGATGCGGTATCGGCGAAACCTGATAGCATGTGGATCATATTTCTCCAAGCCATTTTCTGTACCGATCCAAACAATTCCTGTACTGGTATCACGAAGGATAAATGTAGCCTGTCCAAGATTATGAGAATATTTATCTTTCGGATCATTTTTAAACTGGTAGAATTTATTTTCTGCCGGGTCATATGCCATCAAGCCATAAGCACCACCGCCACACCAAAGAAAACTGTCGCCTTGTTCATTCTTGTCAAATTCAAAATTTGTGATGGACTCAGGTTGCGTCCCGATTTTATCAAATTCCTTTCTATTTTCATTCCAGGCATAAAATCCATGTGCCCAGGTTGACATCCATAATCTTCCTTTCTCATCTTCCTTCATCCATCCGCAAAGTATATCCGAGTCGCGGTGCGACCAGTCAAAACCCATCAGGTATCTGAATTTTTCAGTAGTTGGATCGAATAAATACCTTGCTCTGCCGATCGCTAACCAAATTCTGTTCTTGCTATCAATTTGACTTGAATTGCCGTGAAAACGAGTGGCGGGTAACGGATATCTTTTCCATTTCAGTGTTTCCTGGTTGATGGCGTATAAAAAATCGTTGATTAGGTACCAGCCAGTCCCGTTTGTATCAAATTCACCGTACATGACTTCGTATCTTGAAAAACGATCACCAGGTGCCCGGAGATCGATCCTGTCAATTTCAAGACTTCGGGTATCCATCCGGCAAAGGCCATTATTTGTTGCCACCCACAAAAAACCTTTTTTATCCAGGGTAGTTCCGGCGATATAATTTGCCGGAATGGTTTGTAACTGATCGGGATCATTACGAAAGATCTTGAAAGACAAACCGTCAAACCGGTTCAAACCGTTAGCCGTACCGATCCACATAAAGCCGTCTTTATCTTTTGTAATTGTCAAAACGCTTTCGTGAGAGAGGCCATTATCGGTAGTAAATTGTTCAAGTGAAAAATTGAAACGCTGCGCCCGTCCTTTTTGGGAAAGGAAAAAAATCATCACAACGAAGAGAAAAATATTGATGAATTTTCTCATGAAGCAAGTACAATCTACTAAACTTTTACCAATGAGCTTTGCGTATAATATTTGGAAAGTAATTGTTTATCGACACCTCGTTTCATCGCTAATTTGTACAGCCAGTTAAGCAGTGGTTGCAACCAGGACAGAATACCAGGAACATTTGATCCTGAGGCCACCGATAGGTATCCGCGGATCAGCCAATTTGTAGGCAATCCCTGTTTATTGACTTTCCTGTCCCTTGCCAGGCCATTCAATACCGATACCAGCAATTGATAACCGATATTTCCCGGCTGAATCACAACTTTGAATCTTACGTCACTGCCACTTTCGTTAAAATAACGGTGCACCGTTCTTATTGGAACAAGCAGGTAATCGCCCGTAGTTAAGGTTTTAATTTCCTTTCCAACCTGCATTTTTAATTCTCCTTCGATCACTTCATAGTATTCCGAAAACTCAAAATGATAATGGAGT
>DASVAM010000069.1:0-3070 GCA_036376375.1 Chitinophagaceae bacterium | reverse complement strand
GTTGAATGTTGGGGTGCGAAGTTAATGAAAAGCAATTTTGATTAAGATGAGGAATTAAATAAACGGAATAATTTTTCTACCCTAATTAAAAATAGTTATGACAATAAGGCGGGCTTTGCAACTTAATAAGATGCTAATTTTTTTGATTGGCAGGTGGCTCTTTCTTTTCTTCGCTCTTCAGTAATTTAAAATAAGTTACTTTAAAGCGATCATTCACTAATTGCCCCTGCACTTCAGCTTTTCGAACGGCATTACAGAACCCATCTTTTGCGTGTGCGTCGCCATGAGAATCTATCGCCGTGCCGTCAACAAACCAGGCTTTGTTGTCTATTCTAACTGCAAGATTACATCCTTTACCTTCAAGTTTGAACTGACATTCCCCACAGGCCGCCTCTACAATCTGTATTTTTTTAGTAGAATCGGGGATGGATACTTTCGGGTCATTTTTTTGACCAAAACCGATGCCCGAACATAACAAGCAAATCATACAAACCAATAGGGATCTCATATGTGTATTTTGAAAGACAAACATACGAAGAAGCGCCAATTCGAAGTTCGTTCTCTCTGCCTTAATAAAAATTGGGTGATTTTATCCACGGCGGTGCCGACCAGGCCTTTGGAAATGCTTTTTTACTGGCAACTAATTCTACAAGTCTGCCGTTTTACCTAAGTAATTTTTTATCTTTAATATTCAATACATAATTGTGCAGATACCCGGCAAAACTGTTACGAAGAAGGATTCCTTACCTGGTTTCATTGCGCAGTTTTTAATACCATTCCCTTTTCTTTGCTCATTCCCATTTCAATCTTTTTCACAAATATGTCCTCCAAATATTGATTTCGAAACCGGCACGTTTAATAACTGGACATGTTATACAGGAAATGTATCAGCGGCGGGAGGGACTAATACAATTTTCCTTACCCCATCGGCCGGTCCGGCACCGAATCAGCACACGATGTATTCAGCACCTACCACAGAGCTGGATTATTATGGCAATTTTCCTGTCTTGTGCCCTAATGGAAGCGGGCATTCAGTAAAATTGGGTAACAATACCGGTGGCGGGCCGGCCGAAGGAATGTCTTATGAATTTACCATTCCTGCGGGGCAAAATATCTATTCGCTTATTTACCATTATGCGGTCGTCTTCCAGGACCCGAGGCACGAAATCTTTCAGCAGCCAAGATTAGAAATTGAAGTAACGAATCTTACGGATAATGTCATTCTTAATTGTTCATCGTTTACTTTTATTCCATTTGGAAGCATACTTCCGGGATTTTTCCTTTCGCCTAATGCCCAGGATACCACCAGCGTCTGGTGCAAAGACTGGTCCGCAGTAAGCATTAACCTGGATAATAATGCAGGTAAGACGATCCGGCTTTTTTTTAAAACCGGAGATTGCACATTTACCCGCCATTTCGGGTATGCTTACCTGGATGTAAATTCTGAATGTAGCAGCGAATTTGTCGGAGCTACATACTGCCCCGACGATCTGTTTATAAATGTCACAGCTCCTTTTGGCTATCAGAATTATACATGGTATAATAATAATTTTACCCAGGTACTGGGGAGTTCACAAAGCGTCATCTTTAACCCACCGCCACCGGTCGGGACCACGATTGCTGTTGAAGTTGTTCCTTATAATGGCTATGGCTGTCTTGATACACTTTATGCCAGGCTGATCGATACATTAACCGTGATATCAAATGCGGGTAGGGATACGCTTTCCTGTAACTCGAATCTGGTACCGATTGGCGCAATTCCGAAACCCGGCCTGGTTTACAGGTGGGATCCACCTACCGGCCTGACAGATCCTAATATCGCTAATCCCCGGGCAGGGCCCAATATAACGACCACTTATGTACTAACAACCTCAAGTGCAGGAGGAGGCTGCGCATCCAGGGACACCGTAGTGGTAGAAGCATCCTTTATTGATACAACAATAAGGGTTGCCGGAAGTCTTGCCTATTGTATTACGAGTGGTGACAGTACGATATTATTTGTAAACCCAACTGATAGTATTCAATGGTTGAAAGATAATTTCCCGATCAGCAATCAACATAATATTCGTTACAGGGCAACCCAATCCGGCAGCTACCGGGCCATTCTCTATAATGAAAGGGGCTGTGTCGCATTAACAGAGCAAAAGATCGTTTCGATAGAATTACCAAGACCTGGTATTAATTATCCGACCGAATATGCTGTTGTAAATTATCCTCATCAATTAAAAGCCAGGGACTTTGGAATAGACGTAGAATGGAGCCCTGGTACATTCTTAAGTTCTACAACAAGCTTGGTTCCTGCATTTAATGGAACAACTGACAAGCTCTATACGATCAAAATAGAAACTGCTGCCGGCTGTGTCACCGTTGACACGCAGTTGGTGAAAGTGTTCAAAGAAGTAAAATTCTATGTTCCTTCCGGATTTACTCCGAACCAGGACGGTTTGAACGATTATCTAAAGCCAATCCCGGTGGGCATGAAAGAGTTTAGATACTTCAGAGTATACAACCGATGGGGCCAGTTGGTTTTTGATATGAAAGATAATGAGAATGGTTGGGACGGGACGATCAATGGGGTGCCTCAATCATCGCAAGTAGTGGTTTGGGTGGCGGAAGGACTCGGCATTAACAATGTTGTTTATCAACAAAAGGGAACCTGCACGTTAATTCGATAGCTATTAAAATGAAATCGTTTAAAAAATATTTGTACCAGATGATGCTTTTGAGCATTTGCTTTTGTTTTATCACAAATATTACGGCGCAAAAAAAACCTACCTTATTTAAAGTGATCGCTTTTTATACAGCGAAAAGTGACCTTGCACATATCAGTTTTGTACATGAAGCCAATAAATGGTTTCCGCAAATGGCGGGTTTATATAATTTCAGTTACGATTCTACTAATGATTGGAGCAATCTCAATGAAGCCTTTCTTTCGGATTACCAGGTTGTGATTTTCCTGGACACAAGACCAGAAAAGGCTACGCAACGAGAGGCATTCAAAAAGTACATGGATAACGGAGGTGCATTTATCGGCTTTCATTTTGCAGGATTTACATTAAAGAATTCTGAT
>DASVAM010000064.1:0-4712 GCA_036376375.1 Chitinophagaceae bacterium | reverse complement strand
ATTGAATTGATCATGGCTTCAATGCCCTTGAAAGAATCTTCATTTATGTCCAGGTCCTTTATTTGTTTTCCGACTCCCGGTATCATGCCAAGGAGGTCTTTCATATTTCCCATCTTCTTTATTTGCTCCAGCTGCTGTTTAAAATCGGCAAAATCAAATTTGTTTCTGCGGATCTTCTTTTCAAGTTTTTTTGCCTGTTCTTCATCAAACTGTTCCTGGGCTTTTTCGACAAGTGTTGTGATGTCACCCATGCCGAGAATCCGCTGGGCCATCCTTTCAGGATAGAATACATCAAGGGTATCCATCTTTTCACCGGCACTGGTGAATTTGATGGGTTTGTTGACGGTGTATTTAATAGAAAGTGCAGCACCACCTCTTGTATCACCATCTAATTTTGTAAGAACGACACCCGAAAAATTAAGGCGATCATTAAAGGCCTTTGCCGTATTCACCGCATCCTGGCCGGTCATACTATCGACTACAAATAATATTTCCTGTGGATTAATGGCATTCTTAATATTCGATACCTCCGTCATCATCACTTCATCAATTGCTAAACGACCGGCCGTATCTATGATAACGACATTTTTATTTTTACTTTTTGCCTCTTTTACCGCATTCTGTGCAATCGCGACGGCATCTTTATTCTCCAACTCAATATGGACATCAATGCCGATCTGTTCGCCCAGTATTCTCAATTGCTCCATCGCCGCCGGACGATATATATCTGCAGCCACCAACATGGGAGAGAGACCTTTTTTAGATTTAAGATAGTTGGCCAGCTTGCCACTAAAAGTTGTCTTACCAGAACCCTGCAAACCGGCAATCAGAATAACAGCGGGACTTCCTTTTGCATTAAAGGTTGCTTCTTCGCCACCCATCAGCTCCGTCAGCTCATCTTTCACGATCTTCACCATCAATTGGCCGGGACTAATGGCGTTAATGACCTTCTCACCAATTGCCTTCTCCTTTACACGATCCGTAAAATCTTTGGCTATTTTATAGTTAACGTCGGCATCCACCAGGGCACGTCGAATATCTTTCAGCGTGGCGGCGACATTTAGCTCAGTAACCCGGGCCTGTCCCTTAATGTTTTTAAAGGCGGATTCGAGATGATCAGATAGAGAATTGAACATAAATCACGGATTTTTGGATTAATATTGATTTTACGGATTATTTATAGTATTTATTAATCTTTTAAATTGAAGACTCGGGGCTCCAAAGTTTATTAATAGACCTACTTCCAGGTTGAAAACACGTAAGTAGTTCAAGATTTGATTGTACTCTGTATTATCAACTTCTTTAATCGCCTTTAGCTCAACAAGAACAACATCTTCGATAATCAGGTCAAGTCTTCTTTTATATATCAATTTATCGTCGTAAATAATTTCTCTTCCTATCTCATGTTTGTATTTTAAACCCACTCTTTCTAACTCGATCATCAATGCTCTTTTATAAACTATTTCGGGAAAACCTGCACCGAAATAGCGATGAACTTTCATAGCACATCCAATGACCTTCTCTGTAATTTCATGATATTTTAGATCACTTACAGCCATAAAAAAATGCAACTTATAAAGCTGCATTGTAATAAGGTCTGCAAAGATAAAGCCTAATCCCTAAAATCAGGTTGTAATTCTTTTATCTGTAAAGAGAGGAGTGTATAGTTATTTAATCAGCGAAATTCTTTTTTAATCCTTTAATCTGTGATCTATGCGCCCAGGTAAGTTCTGAGAACCTGGCAACGTGTATTTGTTTTCAATTTGGTGATCGCTTTGTCCTTGATTTGACGAACCCTTTCCCTTGTCAGGCTGAATTTTTCTCCAATATCTTCCAAACTCATTGGATGGTCAACGCCGATACCGAAGAAATAGCATATCACTTCTTTTTGCCTTTCGGTTAAAGTAGTCAGGCTTCTTTCTATTTCTGTTTTTAAGGATTCCCTGTACATCAGGTCGCCGTCCGTCTTTTCAGCATTTGGATTTTCAAGAACATCGAGTAGGGTATTTTCTTCTCCATCAGACATAGGAGAGTCCATGCTTACGTGGCGGGCAGAAATTCCCATCGACGCCGAAACTTCTTCGATATCCATTCCAAGAGCTTCTGCCAATTCTTCGGCCGATGGTTCTCTTTCAAATTCCTGTTCCAATTGGGAATAGGTCTTTTGAATGCGATTTGTAAGACCCACTTTATTTAACGGAAGTCGAACAATTCTTGCCTGCTCAGCTAAAGATTGAAGAATGCTTTGACGGATCCACCAGACAGCATAAGAAATGAATTTGAAACCACGGGTTTCGTCAAAACGCTGTGCGGCCTTGATCAGGCCGAGATTGCCTTCATTGATCAGATCCGGTAATGATAGTCCCTGGTTCTGGTATTGCTTCGCAACAGATACCACAAAACGAAGATTACCCTTGGTTAATCGATCCAAAGCTTTTTGATCACCTTGCTTAATAAGGCGAGCCAGTTTTACTTCATCTTCGGGGGAAACTAATTCTACCTTGCCAATCTCTTGCAGGTATTTCTCCAGACTTTGTGATTCACGATTCGTAATCGACTTCGTGATCTTGAGTTGCCTCATGCTCATAGGTATATTGGGTGTTTAGGTTTTTCAGGGTAAAAAGAATATTGGTTTAGTTTTGGTTAATGTTACCCAAAAAATCCCCACAGTTTTTCAAGTTCCTCAGAACGTATTGAACGTCAGAGCAATTTAGTCAAATTAGCAATACGCCCAAAATATTCTTTAGTAAGGTATTAACGACACATTGGTATGTTTATTTTCCACATCCCTGAATAAACACTGAATCTCGGAAAAATAATAGGGAAAATACTTTGCCGGAATGATTATTTTTTTATTATTGCACGAGTTGAATACCTTATTTAATGAATAAACAGAATGGCAAAACAGTTATACACGTTAGAATTCCCGGTAAGATGTTCGCCTGTTATTTTATATGAATTCCTGTCTACACCGGCAGGATTGCAGGAATGGTTTGCAGATAAAGTTGATGATCGAGATAATATTTTCAGTTTTACATGGAATGGTTCAGCAGATAAAGCAGAAGTATTAGAAAAAGAACAAGACAAATTCATCAAGTTTCATTGGCTGCATGCTCCCAAAGAAGAATTCTTTGAATTCAGAATTGAAAGATCGGAAGTCACCAACCAGACAATTCTTGTTATCAAAGATTTTGCGGAAAAAAAAGAAATCAAGGATCAAAGTATGCTTTGGGATTACCAGGTGAAAGAACTTTTTCACCGTCTCGGAAACTAACAGCAGCATTTTACCAATAGTTCATAATTCCTCAGTAGTTTATCTTCAATAGCTTCCAGGGAATCGATCGGAAATTTTACTGCCAGTTTCAAAAAACTATTTTTATTGACAACTTCATCTAATGCAGTTTTATTGAGAGATGATATTCGTTTATATGCTTCGGGATCCATATCATGCTCCCATTCCTTTTGACCGGTATAAATATGAAAATCAGTTTCGCCTAATAGTAAAAAATGGTTGGACATCTTTTCTAAAACTTCCGCTTTATTATTCCCTGATACATGAAGCGTGATACTGAAAAAATTTCCCCACCAGAACATAGTGCGTATTGCAAAAATGTTGTTGTGTTGAAAATATCTTGGATTATCCAATACCAGCCACGGCAGGCCCTTGTAATTTTCTCCCCGCGAGATCTTTGGCCGGATCTTTATGACGTCGCCCGGAAAAGCCGATGGATTTTTGTTCAGAATATCTTGTTGTTTGAATTGCAACTCTTCAAAAAACGATTTTATTTTTTGAAGGATCGCATTCTTTGTTAAAATAATACCGGGGCTTGATACTAATTCCATCTCAGCCGGCAAAAACTGTATTTTTGTTTGCTGTATCATTGATCTCCAGGGGAGTACTTTGGACAAAAATAGGAACTGCAAACTGGCTTCCCACAGAAGAGTGTATTTATGTTCAGGAAACTTGATAAACTTGTTATTAAAGCATTCATTGGGCCGTTCATTGCCGTATTCTTTGTTACACTATTGGTTTTGGTATTGCAGTTTTTCTGGTTATGGATCGATGATTTTGTCGGGAAAGGCCTTTCAACGAAGATAATCTTTGAATTTATCTGGTATCAAAGTGCAGTATTAGTTCCGCTGGCATTGCCTCTTGCTGTATTACTTTCTTCATTAATGACATTCGGTAATCTTGGGGAAAGCATGGAGTTGGTGGCGGTAAAATCATCAGGCATTTCGCTGCTTCGGTTTATGCGGCCACTATTTGTTGTTAGTCTTTTGATATGCGGCGTTGCATTTCTATTTTCAAATTATATCATCCCGGTTGCCGTGCTGAAATCGCAAACAATGCTGGCCGATATTGTGTGGTCAAAACCTTCCTTTGATATACAGGAAGGCGTTTTTTATGATAAGATCGATGGATTTTCAATTAAGGTAGGTAAAAAGGAGGGAGACAGCATTGTGCATGATGTAATCATTTACGAAAAAGGTCCGGACAATCTTCAGGATAATTTCATAATTGCGAACAGCGGGATCATGCGTACAACGGGTAATAAGAGATTTTTGGAGTTTAATTTAAAAGATGGCTGGCGATACCAGGAAAGAGGGAACCGGTATGAAAAAAATACAGAGTTCATCCGGATTGGATTCAAAGAATACAGTAAGCAATTTGATCTGAGTTCGCTGGGCCTTCAAAAAAGAACGTCGGATAC
>DASVAM010000063.1:0-5591 GCA_036376375.1 Chitinophagaceae bacterium | reverse complement strand
GTTGAATTGTCTTCTTATATTCTTATAGAGTTAAAAAAAAGGGCTGAGCATATTTTAAAAACACCGGTAACAAAAGCTGTGATCACGGTGCCTGCCTATTTCAACGATGCGCAACGACAGGCAACAAGAGATGCAGGCAAGCTGGCGGGATTGGACGTATTAAGAATTGTGAATGAGCCCACTGCAGCCAGTCTTGCTTATGGTTTGGGCATGAAAAACGAAGAGACCAAAACTGTTGCCGTATATGACCTCGGCGGTGGCACGTTTGATATTTCTATTTTACGTATAAGTAATGGGATATTTGAAGTGCTTTCAACAAATGGCGACACCTATCTTGGCGGGGATGATTTTGATCATGCAGTCGTAAAATATTGGATCGATCAGAAAGGAATAAAAGAAGAAGAACTGAAGGTTCATAAAAGTCTTGCACAGGAATTAAGGTTAAAAGCTGAGGAAGCTAAAAAACATTTAAGTGGGAATGAGGAATTTAAAGGAGAAGCGGGGGGAGAAACGCTTGAATTGAGGAGGGTTGAATTTGAGAATTTAATTCAGCCTTTTGTTGATAAAACGATCCAATGTTGTAAAAATGCATTGACAGACGCAAACCTTACTTCCAAAGACATTGATGAAGTTGTGATGGTAGGTGGTTCGACAAGAGTGCCATTAGTTAAAAATAGAGTCAGCAAATTCTTTGGTAGAAATGTTCACGATGAATTAAATCCTGATGAAGTGGTGGCACTTGGCGCTGCGGTGCAGGCAGATATTCTTGCCGGAAATAATAAAGACTTTTTATTGTTGGATATTACACCGCTTTCTTTGGGTATTGAAACAATGGGTGGATTGATGGATGTCCTGATCCCACGGAATACGAAGATTCCTTCAAAGGCCGGTCGTCAGTATACAACACAAAAAGACGGGCAAAATGGAATGAGAATTTCCGTTTTCCAGGGAGAAAGAGACCTCGTCCAGGATAATCGTAAACTGGCTGAATTTAGTTTATCGGGCATCCCGGCTATGCCGGCAGGGCTTGCAAAAGTGGAGGTGTCATTTTTGATCAATGCAGATGGCATATTAAATGTAAAAGCAAAAGAATTGAGAAGCGGTGTCGAGCAAAGCATTGAAGTAAAACCTCAGTATGGCCTGACAGATGCTGAAGTTGAGAAAATGCTGATGGATTCAATTCAACATGCCAGTGAAGACATCAAAATAAGGGCGTTGGTCGAAGCAAAGACCGAAGCACAGCAACTGATCGATACGACTCAAAAATTCTTAAACAAGAATAGGGAGCTTCTCTCGCCGGTGGAAATTGATTCAACCACCGCTGCCATTAATCATTTGAAAGAATCGCTTAATTCGGAGAATAAGGATCTGATTCATCAAAAGACTGAATCGTTAAATGAGATCTCAAGACCTTTTGCGGAACGTGTAATGGACATAGCGATCAGCAAAGCAATGAGTGGAAAAAGTATTAAAGATTCTATTTAGCTCTGAAACCGTTTTCAACCTTATTTCCCCGCGGTGAAAATTTTTCGCAACCAAGATCCGTGCATGGGACAGGTGTAATTCCAAAATCTTTATCTGCGGGAGGAGAATTTATTTTAATTCCATCGCATTCAAAACTGTTGTATTCATTTTTTTCAATACCTATCGGCGTTAACAATTGAGCCTTTTCAAAAAAGTTCATAAACCGGTACCCCGTGTAAACTAAGATTAATAAAAGAGGAGCTGACAGTATTAAAAGCGATGCATTTTTCCCGACAGAAATCTCTTTGTCTTTAAAGATCAGATAAAGAACTGTTCCAGTAAATCCCAGAATCGATCCGAATCCGAACCTTGGATCAGGAGCATTTATAAACCAGAAAATAATACCTGCGAACATCGTAAGCAAGGCAACAATGGGGATGAAACCGGATCGGATGACTTTCTTTATTGATACTAATGCTGCAAGAAAAGATAATACAAGCAGCATGATGATAGATTGATCAGCAAGCGAACGATTTTTCCACCAGGTGAGCATCCATTCAGTAATGCTCATTTCGTTCACCATGTCAATTTCTTTTTCCCCGACTCCTTGTATTTTTGCATAAGCGGTTATATAATTTTTTTCATTCAATGTGAGAAGGCGGTCATACTTCCAATCTGCTTGAGCGATATCGACATACGTGGCGGGGAACGCCACATACCCAGAAGTGATAATATTTCTCGCAATAAATGGCGAGAGGGTTACAACCGATATGATCAGGATTGCAAAAGACATTTTGAACTTTTTTTTAAGCAATAAAAGTAACCCGGCTACTGCTACAATAAGAAGTATTGGAGCAACCGAAAGTTTGATCGTAACTGCGACAAGAGCTAACAATGTAAAAAGCAACCAGTCAGCCGCTTCCAGATGTTTTTGATCTTTTTCCAGCAACAAATAAATAATTGCCCAAATAAAAATGGTGGCAATAAAATCCGGGCTTGCCGATGTAGCGGTTAATCTTACTTGCGTATAACTCCATATACTCAGAGAGAAAAGGGCGATCCACAAAATTCCGAATGCTTTTTTCCCATTTCTGAAAAAGTTGTAATTGACCCGGTTGATGATGAAGATAGAAAACCAAAATAGTACTGTTGAATTTAAGACCGTGATGCCCTGGATCCCGGTAGAGCTGAAACCAAATAAGGCGCAGTCAACGAACCAAAGTCCCTGGTAGCCGAGCCGAACATGCAAGTGAACCAATCCGGGTATGGCTTTATATTTTTCGATCCATTGAATCGTTTGCGCATGATAACCCAATGTATCCGGATGAATAACTCTCCATGTACTCATTACGAGTATCAAGAGGAGACAGGCATACAAAAGGATTTTTGATATGCGATGTAGACTTTGAACCTCCTTTTTTAAAGCCGCAAAAAAAGCCGGTGAATCTCTTTTAAAAAATAAGGCCAGGCATGGAAGAATAAATAAAAATTGGACCCACCACTTTCCCAAAGGAATTATTAATGAAAGAAAACCTGCAAGAACCGTTACCGCTGACAGCCCTGCAAGACAGATAATACTGAAATGCGGAAATTGCAGTTCACTCCTGGTTATTCTTTTGATGAATTGCAGGACCAAAATACCCCACATCCAGCAAAGGAAAGAGATATAGATCCATGCCAGCAGTGTAGTCAGCATTTGCTATTGTTTAATTCCGGTAATTATTATAGAAAGACCAGCTTTTTTTGCTAATAACTTATCGGTAAGTTTTGCAAATGGTACAATGCTGTTGAACGCAGACATTTCACCCTTACCCAGCATTCTTCGCCTGAAAACCTTACCAAACAAAAACCAGCCAGCGATACCTGTGATATTAAAATAGGAACCGGATAAAATCGCGAAGTTGGACTTTTGCAGCAGTTCAGAAATTGATTTGATCGTATAACGTCTGAAATGTCCAAGTTGTTTATCGAACGTGCCGAAGAGCCACGAATAAGCCGGCGCTAATAAAATAAGATGCCCGCCGGGTTTTAATAAGTATCTGCAGTTCTTAATTGATAATTTATCGTCTTCAATATGTTCAATGACGTTTAATAAAAAGATACTGTCGAATTTTTCCCTATACGGGGAAAACTTTTTTTCAAAATCAGGATGTAACAGGTCAATTTGAATTATATCTCTTACATTTTTGTTCGCCGAGAAATTTTCTTTTAACATCTCACAATACTCTTTGCTATAATCAGAAAGGGTGATGAAATGTTCGCTTTCAATAACCAGTTTAGAAATATTGCCGATACCACTGCCAATCTCCAGTATTTCGCCTTTCAGGTGATCTTTTATCTGCTCAAACATCCAGCGATTGAAACGGTCAGCTTTTGCAATTACTTTCAGTGTATGCAACCCTACAGGATCATTTGGTTCATTTGTCTTCACATTCATCTGCGTGAAAAAATATTATACTTCAAAATACACCAGACCGCATACAATCCATCTGTCCACTTAATTTTTTTTCCATCAGCGTAGGTTCTTCCATAATACGCAATGCCAACCTCATAAAATCTAATATTTTTAATACGGCTCGTTTTAGCAGTAACTTCAGGTTCAAAGCCGAACCTGTTTTCTTTTAAATGTATTTGTTTCAGAATATCAGCTTTGAACATTTTATACCCGGTTTCCATGTCAGTCAGGTTCAATCCTGTAAAAAGGTTTGAAAGAAACGTCAAAAATTTATTACCGATCGTGTGAAAGAAAAAAAGGACCCGGTGCGGCCCGCTTCCCATAAATCTTGAGCCAAACACAACATCGGCATGGCCATCAAGTATAGGGTGTAATAATTTATTGTAGTCTCCCGGGTTATATTCAAAGTCTGCGTCTTGTATAACGATGATGTCCCCGTCTGCTTTTTGTAAAGCAGCCCTTACAGCAGCGCCTTTTCCGAAATTTTTTGGCTGGTGGATGGCAATTGCAGAGGAATTTTCTTTGCAAAACTGATCGATGGCTGAGGCCGAGTTATCAGTTGAACCATCATTTACGATCAACACCTGTTTCTCGAGATCATGATCAAGCTTTGTCCGAAGAACTTTTTCCAATACTGGCAAGATCAGCTTTTCTTCATTATAACAGGGTATGATGATGGTCAGTTTTTTCACAGTTATTAGAAATTAACGTGAAGATAATCCAGTAGCTTCATTTTTCTAAATGAAAGCCACTTTGAATAGTTTTCCCCCTCGCTTTGAGTCGCTGATCGATCGTATATAAACAAGGCAGCTTAGTGCCATAACAACGGGCATTCCAGTTATTATTTATTGGTTCAGGAATACGAAATATGATATTATCGATCACTATTTCTTTTACCGGTGGTTGCAGAAGTTTCATTGGGACAACCCAATTCCTATATTGTTCTTGCTTCACTAGTTTGGAAACCAGGTAATAACTCAAGCCGGCAACAACGAGTATTATCATGATTTTCGGTAAAAATTTTATTGGTCCGATGTGTTTTATAAAAGAAGTCAGATCATATACCAAAACCAAAATCCCGAACAGCAAAACTCCATATACAAATCTTGGATCAGGCGCAACAAAAAACCAGCAAATCAACCATACGATCATAATGCCCGTTACGATTGCCTTACTGACATTGATTTTTTGATTAATGTTTTTAATTGCACTAATTATTATCCCAGCCGGGCCGGCTATTACCATTATTTTATCAAAAGGAAAAAGATACTTAAACCATAACGGTACCCAGTTTGCGCCTAAGGCCCTTGTTTGCTCAATTTCAAGGTAGGTGGTGCTGACACGGTTATAGTATTTAATATACTCAAGGATTCTTTCGGTTAAGACAGGATCCGGTTTCCAATCTACATCGATCAAATCAAAATCAGGTGCAGGATAAAATGGATAACCGGCAATAATAATATTTCGGACCAGGAAGGGTACAATTAACAATAAGCAATACGCAATGGGCAAAATTGTAGCTCTAAAGCGTTTTTGTTTGACTATTAATATGAAAGCAAACAGACCTAGAAGCAACAGAGGAAAGTTGATGACACGAACCGTGAATAAATAAGCAGGCCAAATGATCCATTCAACCGAAGGAGAGACTTTTTCACTAAAAAATACTTCAATA
>DASVAM010000049.1:0-6538 GCA_036376375.1 Chitinophagaceae bacterium | reverse complement strand
ATCGACCGCAGAAAGATGATATTGTATTTACGAAATTCGTTAAGTTCTCCGGCTGAATCAGGATTCGTTCCCGAAGGAATGCCTTCGTTTGATACATCGGTCGTTGGATACACATACGATACTGATAAAGCGAAACAGTTGCTAAAAGAAGCGGGATTTATGAATGGCACAAAGCCGCCTGTTATAAAGCTCTACACGATTCCTATTTATGGAGAGATCGGTAGTTACCTGGCGAAGCAATTTGAAGAAGCTGGCATACCGGTGGCTGTTGAAGTTGTTTTAAGATCGTTTTTATTTGAACTTACATCCAATTCAAAAGCTCCTTTTTTTAGGGGTAGTTGGATAGCGGATTACGCTGATGCGTTCAATTATCTCTCCTGCTTTTATTCTAAAAACCCGGCGCCACCTAATTATACCCGGTATAATAATGCCGTGTTTGATAAAGTATTTGAACAGGCAGTTGCCGAGCCAAACGATTCTTTGCGTTACATTTTATACCGGAAAGCAGATCAAATTTTAATTAATGATGCACCCATAATTCCCCTCTGGTATGACCGGGTAATTCGATTAGTGCAGCCAGCTATTTCCGGATTCGAACCAAATAATCTCAATTGGCTTGAATTACGTAAAACAAAAAAAGGGGCGTAAAAATGTTTGAATGAGAATCAATGTATAAGCGATTTTCATGGGAGAATTACTATATAAATCATACATTAATTGCTTGCATAACCCCGATCTTATTTTTATGTTTACACTTTACTTTTACGCAGTATCCTTACCGATCAACCAGTCCAAATTCCTTGAGCAATCCAACTGCTTGATAGTTTTTTTGATCTGAATCCTTTTAAAAACGTATTATGAAAGCAATTTCTACACGAATTGTCCTGGTGAGAGTAATAGTTTTTATCCTGATCTCACTTTATTTCCTACTCGTTTTTTAATTGGACATCAATTAACACAGCAATCCAGCAGGGTTGGAAAGATTTTATTTTTTAAACTTTTTGTATAAATAAAGTTCTAATCAACTATCCTTGTCCGTTTTTTATCCGTACCTGCTAAATCCATATCTGTGAAGACATTTCAATACGCCCTATCCATTGTGGAAAACCAGCTCCGTTATTCTCTGATTGCCAGTTTCCAGGAAAACCGTTCATAGTTTAAAACTCTAATTCATGAAGTGAATGGTACCCAAAACAAAAGGCCCCGATTCAATCGGGGCCTTTGCTTTTAATGTTTCTTCAGTTTGTTCTTAAATACTTTTTCAAATTTTTCCAGCTTCGGTTGAATGACAATTGAGCAATAAGGATTGGAATTCTTATTAAGTTCATAATACTCCTGGTGATAATTTTCTGCTTTATAAAACCTAGTGAATGGTTCAAGGGTCGTTACGATTGGGTTATCAAATGCGCCACTTTTATCCAATTCTGTTTTATATTTTTCTGACTTCTGTTTCTGCTCATCATCATGGTAAAAGATAACACTGCGGTATTGCGGGCCGACGTCCCCTCCCTGGCGATTCAATGTTGTTGGATCATGTACCTGCCAGAAAACTTCCAGCAGTTCATCAAAGCTGATCTTGGAAGTATCATAAACAATTTGTACGCATTCAGCATGGCCGGTTTCACCGGTGCACACTTCTTTGTAGCTGGGATTTGGTACATGTCCGCCTGCATAGCCCGACGTTACCGAAATAACACCTTCCAGTTGTTCAAAGACCGCTTCAGTACACCAAAAGCAGCCCGTGCCTAAAGTGGCAGTATCGGCCTTGCCTGTTAAAACCTGTTCCGCTTTTCCCGATGATTTAGTTGTATTCATTTTTACGTTTTGATTGTTTTGAGCACATGAAATAAATGCGGCGGCGCCGGTAAAGGCAGCCAGCCAAAATGTTCTCATATGAATTCTTATTTTATTTTGTTGCGACATTTTCCAATACAATGCAATTTACGGTGATTTAGAATGGCCGGTTTTGAGCTGGCCGGCAGGCCAGTCAGCTTTCTGAGTTTGTTAACAAATCGGGAGATCCGGATTGAATTAAACTGTGGAAAGTAGAACGGTGCGAATCTTGTACGGAAGATTAAGTAACAGAATATTAATAAGTTTATTTTTGCTGGTTTAAATTATTTTATAGAACAGATGAAACTTTTCCCCGAGTCGGCCTATATACAACTGGAATTCGATAAGGTAAAAACATTGTTGGCCGGACATTGCAGGAGTGAATATGCAATTGAAAAAGCAAACCAGTTAAGAATTCATACCAGGATTGAATTTATAGAGACTGAATTGCGGCAGAGCTTTGAATATAAACAGCTCCTGGAAAACAGCATTTATTTTCCCAACGATCCGGTATTCAATTTATCAAAGGAATTAAAACTACTTTCTATTCCTGGTGCAGTCTTATCGGGTGGTGAGTTTATAGAAATAAGAAAGCTGGCTGAGTTGATGAAAAATATTTTCAGGTGGTTTGATGCCGACAGAAGAAACGTATATACTGGTCTTGCAAAGATCATTGAGGGCACTTATTATGAAAAGGTGATTGCCGAAATGATCGATGATATACTTGATGAGAACGGACAGGTAAAAGACAATGCGTCAGACGAACTGCGAAATATCCGGATCGGTTTGTATCGCAAAAGAAATGAATTGCGAAAAGTATTTGACCGCATCATTTCAAAACTGAATAAACAGGGTTACCTGGCAGATATTGAGGAAAGCTTTTTGAACGGAAGAAGAGTCGTAGCCGTGTTTGCAGAACAAAAAAGAACGGTAAAAGGAATTCTGCATGGTGAAAGTGAAAGCCGGCGCACTACTTTTATTGAACCGGAAGAAACAATCGAGTTGAACAACGAAATCTATTCCCTGGAGAATGACGAGAAGAGTGAAGTATATCGTCTGCTCCGTGAATTGACATCCAGGCTCTCCGTTTACTCCCCGTTGTTATCGACCTATCATGTTATTTCCGGTGAGTATGATTTTATTCGTGCAAAAGCAAAACTGGCAGAAGAGGTAAAAGGTGAATTCCCGGTTGTTGAGGACAGGGCTGTTGTTCAATTAGAAAAAGCTTTCCATCCTTTGTTGTATTTATACAATAAGAAAGCTAACAAGCCGACCATCCCCGTTTCGTTAACACTGGATGAAAAGAACAGAATACTGGTTATCAGCGGGCCCAATGCGGGTGGCAAGACCGTAACGCTAAAAACGGTTGGTCTTTTGCAAATGATGGTTCAAAGCGGATTGCTGGTACCAGCCGAGCCGTCATCAAAGTTTGGCGTCTTCAAACAATTGCTGATCCATATTGGTGATACGCAGAGTCTTGAGTTTGAATTGAGCACTTACAGCAGTCATTTGAAGAACATGAAACATTTCATGGAGGTGGCGAATGGAAAAACATTGTTCTTTATCGATGAATTAGGAAGCGGTAGCGACCCAAATCTCGGTGGCGCATTTGCCGAGGTAATATTAGAAGAATTGGTAAAGAAACATTCTTATGGAATTGTCACAACACATTACCTCAACCTGAAAGTAATGGCCAGCAAGACCCCGGGAATCCTGAATGGTGCCATGGCTTTTGATGAAAAAAATCTGATGCCCCTTTATAAACTCAATATTGGAAAACCCGGAAGTTCGTATACGTTTGCCATAGCTGAAAGAATTGGTTTGAACAGGTACCTGATTGATCGTGCCAGAAAAATGGTGGATGAAGAACATTTTCGTTTGGATAAATTATTGAACAGAACGGAGCAGGATCTGCATCATCTTGAAAAGAAAGAAAAAGAGCTGCACCTGTTAATGCAGGAGAATGAGAAGTTGAAAAAGGAGATGAAGCATACCATGGATCGGGAGAAACATGATCAGCAGGTAGAGCTCTTAAAACATCAGAATAAAGTGTCGGAAGAAAAACTTGCTTACCTGAAAGAGATGGAAAGGAAGCTAAAGCAAATGGTAATCGATTGGCGCAAAGAAGAAGATAAAAATAAAGTGATCAAAAATATCAGTGCGCTTTTATTTAATAAGAAAGAAATAAAGGCAGCGGGTAAAATGAAAGAGCAGGTCGAATCAAAATTTATTGAGCTGACCGGGGAAATTAAAGTAGGAGAGAAGGTGAAGATGAAGAAAAATCACCAGGTTGGCCAGGTAATAGAAATGAGAGGGAAGAAAGCTGTTGTGAAAATTGGCTTGCTTCCGATCCATGTTGACATAAATGACCTTGTATTGGTTAAGTCAAAACAGGAAGAAACAGGTAAAAAATAAAAAGCCCGTCTTGCCTAAGGCGAGACGGGATGAACTTGTGTTTTAGTTGTAGACAAATTTAGCGAGCCAAAGTAAAAATAGTAGTATTCTTTTAAATTATAGGCCATGGTTTAAACCATGGCCTATAATTTATAAACCTGAATGTATATAATTTTCCAGGTGGCTGATTGTTTCTTTTTGTTGCAATATAGTTTCTTTTACCACATCACTCATGCTTACAATGCCTGCTAAAAGATTATTTTCAAAAACGGGCAGGTAACGAATATTTTTATCAGACATCAGTTCCATGCAATGTTCTACGCTGTCGGTAGGACCCACTGCCGGTAAATTTGTTGTCATGATTTCAGAGACTTTCGTGTCAACAGAGCTTTTGTGCTTTAGGGCAATTTTCCTTGAATAATCCCTTTCCGTAATGATCCCAAGGTATTCGCCCCCATCCATTACAAGCACCGAGCCGATATTTTTCTCAGCCATAATGTTCAGCGCCTCGATCACTTTCGTGTCCGGCGCCACCGCTACGGCTGAAGCTCCTTTTCGGCCAAGGATGTCAGAAACTTTTCGCATAGTTGGTAGTTTTAAGTACTGAAAGTTACTGAAAAAATGCCACCTGTGTTGAACTAATTATATACACAGTTTACACGAAATATTATCTTTATTCCCCGGCTATCAAAGTTTGACATGACGAGAAAACTACCTACGATAAAGGAAATTGCAAAGAGATTGAATGTTTCCGTGTCTACGGTTTCAAGGGCATTGCATGATCACCCGAGCATCGGGTTGCGAACAAGAATGCAGGTGCAGCAGGTAGCCAGAGAGATCAATTACGAACCGAACCAGGCTGCTATTTTTTTCAAACAGGGAAAAACATTTACACTCGGTGTTATTCTTCCCAATCTGCAGGAACAATATTTTTCTATCGCGATTGACGGTATCGAAAGAAAAGCGATCGGGAATAATTATAATGTTCTGATCAGCCAAAGCCATGATGATCCAAAAAGAGAAAAACAAATTGTGGAAACAATGCGACGCAACAGGGTGGATGGTATTGTTGTTTCCATCTCAAAGAATTCAGGAGACTATCACCATTTCCAGGAGTTGGAAAAATTCAACATACCCGTGGTTTTCTTTGATCGTGCACCTGAAATGCCCGGGGCTATTTCAGTTACATGCAGTTTAAAGAACAGCACGGTTGCGATGGTAGATCTGTTTGTGCAAAAAGGAATCAAAAGAATTGGATTCATCAATGGCCCGGGCGCCATATCACTTACTCAGGAAAGAGCGGAAGGTTATAAAGAAGGATTATTGAAAAATAGAATGAAGGAGGAAAAAGAGTTAATAGTGCAAACGGACCTTACGACGGGCGGCAATGAAAAGGCCATCGGTAAATTACTCGCGTTAAAAAAACCGCCCGGGGCTGTTATTGCTTTTAATGATTATGTTGCATTGGATGCTATCCGGTATGCAAGAAAAGAAGGATGGGAGATAAATAAAGATATATTCTTTGGCAGCTATGCAAACCTGCCGATCGTACATTATCTTATTGATCCACCAATAGTTTCGGTAGAACAATTTCCATGCGAACAGGCAGAAAAAGCAACTGATATTTTGTTACAATTGATCAATAGAAAAGAAAACAGTTCCATAAGCCTCCCACAGAGAATTGTTCTAGAGGGCGAATTGGTTTGGCACGGGGAGTGATCCTTTATTCCGCTTCAACCATTTTTTTAACGGATGATTCCCTGATCTGTAATTCCGGAGTTAAGATTCTTTTTTCAAATTCTTTGATCGGTCGTTTGCTTTCTATAAGCTGAAGTAATAATTCAGTTGCATCTTTCCCCATTTCAAAGGCAGGTTGTCTTACAATCGTAAGTGGCGGATCTATTAATTCCGCAATGTCAGTGTTGGAAAAGCCGGCAACAGAAACATCGTCGGGAACTTTTAACCCTCTTCTTTTCAATGTCTTTAGGCATCCTGTGGTGAGTTTATCGCTGGTGGCAAAAATGGCATCGGGTTTATGTCGCTGCGTAAATAATTTATTGACGGCGTCTTCAATTTCTTCAAAGATCATCCCGCCATAAAAGCAATGTTGAATATAGTTCTCATTTACTTTTTGTCCATTGGCGATCAATGCCTCTTTATAGCCCGCGACCCTTTCGTGGGTGATCGATAAAAATTCAGAATTTGTGAGGGCGGCAATTCGTTTGTGTCCATTACGGATCAGGTGCTCTGTTGCATCGTAGGCGCCTTTAAAATTATCAACGATCACTTTATGCGTATTGATCTCGTCCGT
>DASVAM010000026.1:0-7834 GCA_036376375.1 Chitinophagaceae bacterium | reverse complement strand
GTTGCGGTAACCAGGCTGCCTTGCACATCAACGTTGTGAAGAAGGGAGTTGATTTTTTTCATAACCTGAATTTTTGTTTTCAAAAATGGTTTAGATCAGGTTTTCAAGGGGCAGAGATTGCATGAACCCATTTGGGTATTCAGAAGGAGTACGGCGATTAAAAACAGAGCGGTTCTACGCTTAACCCATTTTAAACACCGATGAGGCACTCATTATTGTTTAAGCAAACCGGGATATTTTTGTAAATCGTATAACCACTAAAATGGAAACGGAAGTTTAGCATCTATACAATGGAGATTTTAGCAATTATGGTTCATATGGATAGCCGAATATTGAGTTCAACAAGCCAGCAAGACGAATTCCGCCGTTTAGTAATTGAGCATTTACTGTCTCTATATGATCAAAGCCATATCGATAGCTCCGTTTTTGTTCGGTTAGGGTGATACCGCGATATATTTTGCCTGTCAGTTGATAGGATTCAAAAAACCATTCACTGATCGATCGCTGTTGTAGTTTTTTAATTTTCGTTTTTGTACTATGATTGAAGAAAGATTCTGAAACTTTTCATGTTATTTTTATTTAGGGCTACGTTAGCAGTAAGATTATTTCAGGAAATATCAGGTAGCAGGGAAGAAAGAACCCGGAGGATAAGACATTTGGCAACGTTAAATTAATAGATTCGGATGTCGTCCCTGAAAGTATAGCGTGTTTCGGCATTATTTATAATCAGCTTTATTGTTTCATAATAATCCGTTAACATAAAAGTGTAGTCAGTAGCATTAACCTGGTTGATCGAGATTGCAACTCCCTGGAAATATATCCGGACGGTCTTTAATGGCTTTCCATCACTATCGATTTGAACAGACTCCTGGTATGCCCCGGCCGGGAAAATATTTTTCAGGGAATCAATGATTGAGTCAGCCTCGCTTTTTTTCAAGTCTTTCGATAGGGATGTTATAATCCGATCGTTTGAATTTTGGAATTGAATAGTTTCGACGAGTATGGAATCATTCCCACTCCATGTTTGTTTGTCGACCTCATCGAATCTTGCATTCACCTGGACAAATTTGGCACCCAGTTTTTCATATTGATCTTTAAATTTTTCAGGCGGGTAAGGCGTGTTCAGCCTGATACCCCAAAAAGGAATTGGTGGAGGACTTTGTCTTGCTCTTAAATTGGAATCTGAAAAAGTATTGCTTTGAAAAACGGTTATATAGTCGTTTATCACAAATAAATATTTTTTGCCATTGATGGTATCTGTAAATATCTCAAGCGTGTCCGGATTGCAACAAAGTTTTTTGTTATTTTCCCAATAGGTATCATAGAAGATGATCGCAGAGTCACTGATGACCGGGGCCTTATCTTTAATTGTAAAATAACGTTCAAGAGATATGAACCTTAATGAATCTGGAAAGGGAAATTGTTTTAATTCCGGGTAATGAGCAGTGTCGGGTGAAATAAAATTCATTACTACGGCCCACGATTCTTTTTCAACAGTCCTTTCCTTGCAGGATATAAAAAAAGGCGCAATGAAACAGAATATGCTACCCACCCCTATAGAAAATGTCGGTCTCAAAACCCTGTAATTATCTTTATAAAATTATTGAAATGTATTATTGGGCAGGCCAATAGATAGTTATTTGGGCAAAACAAGCTACAACAATCATGCTCAAACTCACCATTCTTCCTTTAAGAAGCTTATTTTTATGTTCACTTAAATCTATTTATTTTGAACCACCCGGATCCAACATATTTAAAACTGTAAAATGACTTCACAAGAAAAAATTAAAGAGGCCGTTAGCCGAAGCACTAAAGCTTTATCACTCAGGCCTTCGCTTGGGTTGGGAACAGGAATATCAAGAGCGAAGATCACCGATGGCCTTAGCTGCGAGATCACTGAGGGTAATTATAAATTGATAGCCGACATGCCGGAATCTGTGGGCGGAAATGCAACCGGTCCGACTCCGGGTGTGTATGGGCGGGCCGCATTCGGGAGTTGCCTTGCCATTGCCTATATGTTGAGAGCTTCCGCAATGAATATAAAAATTGATTCTCTGCAGGTCGATGTACAGGCCGATTATGATGATGGTGCATTATTCGGAACATCGTCCGCACCGCCGGGCTATCTGGAAGTTCGCTATACAGTGACAATTGAAAGTGACGCTACAGAAGATGAAATTTTACAAATGCTGGATATAGCAGATAAACACAGTCCATACCTGGATGTATTTGCCAGGGGACAAAAATGTACCAGGGATGTTCGGATCATTTCGTCAAAAATATCTTCTTAATGGAACCTTCACTGCAGCGACGCGTACAACGGTATGGATGGGATAAGGCTTCTGCTTATTACGAAGAGTTTTGGCAAAAACAACTGTACCCCGCACAAAAAAAATTATTGGAGTTTGCTACCATAAAAAAAGGGGATAAGGTCATAGATATTGCCTGTGGCACCGGTCTCGTAAGTTTTCCCGCTGCCGAACAAACCGGCGAAAATGGTTTTGTAGTGGCAAATGATATTTCTGACAAGATGGTAGAAATGGGGAATGCAATTGCCAGGGAAAGAAAGCTCCCGAATATAAATTTTCTACGGATGGATGCAGAGGAGCTGCAGGTGGAAGACAATTCCTATGACGTTGCATTATGCGCATTGGGCTTTATGTATTTCCCTGATCCATTAAAAGCATTTAAAGAAATGTATCGTTCATTGAAGCCGGGCGGACATGGGGTAGTGGCTGTATGGGGCAGGAGAAAAAATTGTGGATGGGCAGAAGTGTTTGAGATCGTAGACAAAAGAGTGTCTTCAGAAGTTTGCCCGATGTTTTTCAATCTCGGCAATGAAGGAACATTACAACAATACATGAATGCCGGAGGATTTAAGAACATATCAATAGAAAGAATAAACACAGTTTTGGAGTATGGTTCTGATGACGAAGCATGTGGCGCTGCATTCCTTGGCGGACCTGTCGCATTGGCGTATAGCAAATTTTCAGATGAAGTAAAGAAAGAAGCATGCAAAGAATATATAGTATCGATCAAGTCATTTAGGGAAGGGAATAGCTATCATGTTCCCGGAGAATTTGTGGTGGCGATCGGATTTAAATAAGAAGAAAAGAGAGCCTTTTTGAGCATGAGATGTTCGTTATATTATCATTGGCTGACAATAGTAAGTTTTCCAGTGGCCGTCATATTTAATTAGCTGTATCAGGCAACTGTTGCCTTCGTAAAAGAGCAATTGCAAATACAGCAACCCATAGCATATAGGCTGCCATATTGATCCGCTCCCAAATGCCAATATAGGGGGTCGGTTCACCCGCCTCTATTCCGGGACTTTCAATTGCTGTCAATATCCCAAAGACTATAAAAAATAGTACAGTAATGATCGAATAGATACGAAATTGACGTCCCAGTGCAGCCGCTCCAAATCCGATCATTAGCATCATGAAAACAAGATGAATGAATGTCCAAACTAAATGAAGGGTATCTGTAAGTGTTCCTCCACCTGCTGCAACGATCTCCCTGCGGTGCATCGGTGGCCAAAACAACCCGATAACTGCATCCAGTATAACTACAGCTCCAACAATTTGAAGTTTCTTTACATTGCCTGCAGCTAACCAAATTCCAATCCCAAAGGCAATTGTAAATAATGAAAATGGTATACATAATAACACCCATAGTGATCTCGTGGGTGCTTCAATTGCTGATAATTCACTGACAGTTTGTGATAGGGCGCTATACCCGGGATATTTTAAAGGTATCAACAGGTTTAAAGCCACATACCATACAATAGAAATAATTCCGAAACAGAGGAGTACTTTTTGTAACCTGTTTATTGCATGTAAGTCTTTTTCGGGCCGTAATAAAGTCTTTTCCACTATTGCCTATTTATTATCGGGTCAAAAGGTCCGAAAGAATAGAAGGTCAAAGAATGATGATGGCCATAGGAACATGTGATTGTTGTTAGCCAGCGATCTGGGAAATGAAATGGATTTCCCTTTATGCATTAAAAGTGCAATTATTTTCAACGCCAGCGGCTAAGCTTTTGCCTAACGGGAAATTTCTAAAAGGTCTCTACGTCCTTCTTAGATTGTCGGCAACCAAAAATATGGCACCAACCGCGATCCAAAATAAACTTTCGCCGAAGTTACCGGACCTGAATGCTTCCAGTAATGCCACTCCGAAAAATAAGAAGAATACAGTCGCCCCCTGGCCAAGCCTAAATTTTTTCATGTCGTTTTTATATACATAAAAGTGATCAAGGACAGGCAAATAAAAAATGACGGTGATCATGTTACAGTTTGATCTTGGGATCTAACAGACCGGCGAATATAAGTGCGGATGCAGGCCCGATTCAAAAATGGACATGTGGCGGCCGTTCACTTCATCTTTTAATGTGGGCAAACAAGCCAGGGGCGTTAATAATTACAGGTAGGAAAATGTAGTGTTCAAAAGCGCAGTGGAATGTTCCGTCTTGTCTCTCTGCTCACCATTATATTTCTTTAAATCATCGATTACCCCAGGAGAAAATGGGTTGTTCTCCGAAGCTTTTAAGTTTTCAATCAATCGTTTTTCTGCGCCTAATAACGCTAGTGTTTCCGTTACCAATTTTATAAACTCCCTTTTTAAAAATTCCTGCGAATATTCCATAATTCATCGACATTCAAGATTTGGGCCAAATTCGGTCAAAAAAGTAGTGGTCTGGTGGGTTAGTTTGTAAAAATTTCAATCGCCGATTAAGGTGGGCATAATATTCTACACAATGGAAAGAATTCAATGCGCCGATGGGTCTTAATCAAGCCGATCAACACCCGCAATGTCCAGGCGTGAAACAATATCAGGTTCTGATTCCAGCACCTTACCCGCAGGAGCGGTTTTGCAGTTAACTATTTTTAGTTTTGTAAATTCATGTATGGAAGTCCACCATCATACACATACTCCCCGTAAAAAATGGACGCATTATTTCTGGGAATTCATGATGCTTTTTCTCGCTGTTACACTTGGTTTTTTTGTGGAGAACCAGCGCGAACACTTCATAGAACATAAACGGGAGAAAGCATATGTCCGTTCATTAGTTGAGGACCTGAAAAGAGATACGACCATTATTAACCAGTCGGATATTTTGCGCAACAATATCAGGCGTATGGTCGACTCTTTGATAATGCTTCTGAAAGCAAAATCTCCGCAACAGTTAAGCGGTCATATTTATTACCTGGCAAGAAAAATACCTTATTCGGATGGACGGTTCAATTTCAATACAAAGACATTCGAACAGTTAAAGAGTTCGGGCAACCTGCGGCTGATAAGGCGAATGGAAATTTTGGATTCCATCTCAGAATATTATTTTGATGCAGCAAATGCAGCTGTGCGGGGACCACTTGACATGAATTTTGAGAACCGCCGTGATCTGTACCTGTCACTTCATAAATTGTTTGATGCTTCTGTTTTTCACCAGATGATGGATCCGGTCAACCCGCTGGTTTTTTATGAACCGTCTTCAAATCCACCATTGATTACAAATGATCCGGTTGTGATCAATGAGATCTGCACCCGTTTTCATTTTCTTTATGGAACACACAGGGTGATCGTGATGGATAATGAGCGGTTAAAAAATAAAGCGATTCGTCTTATTCAATTACTGCAAAAAGAATATCACCTGGATTAGCTCATTTCAACCGCCCTTTCATTTTCCCGTTGGGATAGCTGTTTCGGGTTAGGGATGTTTTCCGGTTTTTCACCGGATCTGAAATTTCACTATGGACAAAACCACAACGTGAACGGAAAGTACCTATTAAAAATCCTCTTTGTTTGAAGCAAGTCCATTTTTATTTTTAAAACATGGATCCGATACCTATTAGTTTTAAGCACAACGGCGTCGACTACAAACACTGTTACTTTACAAAGATCGTAAGAGACAATGATGCATCTTTCTGGCACCTGTATGATAGTGATAATTATTATCTCGGTAAGCTCCGGTTTACTGATCAGTGGACCTTCGATGCAGATAAAAGAACGACCGGCATTGATAAGCTGGCCGAATTTTTCGGGGACTTTGTAGAGAAAGCAAATCGCAAAGGTGCCGCTTGAAATTTTCCTCTTGCTGCATATGACAATTGTCGCCGGTTGAAACCCGTTACAGTTGATTTGTCTCCCCTTTGATTAAAGGCGGCAAGTAAAGGATTTTATGCAAAAGTCCGGACGGCAGGATTCGTAGCCTTATCCTGCTCATTTAACCGAATTATAAAACCCTTGCTCACAACTGTATTCCCAAAAAAATTCAATTTTATTCTTTTCGCTGTTTGATAGGTGACGTATAACGGAACCCGGTTAGATGAAGGTCGTTCAATCTTCAACGATTCATTTCAACAAAAGATGTAACTTCCGGAAGAAACCTAACATATGAGTCGCAACATTCTTTTTTCTTTTGTTGCAGTGCTCTCTCAAACTTTATGGGCACAGGATAATCGGCCAAATATCATTTATATAATGGCTGACGATCTGGGATATGCTGATCTCAGTTGTTATGGACGGAAAGATTATCGAACTCCCAATCTCGATAAATTATGCTCACAAGGTGTGAAGTTTCTGAATGCTTACTCAACAGCTCCCGTGTGTACACCAACAAGAGTTGCTTTTATGACTGGGCGGTATCCTGCGAGAACTACTGTGGGTTTATTTGAACCGCTTACAAATACACCAAAAGATACGATGATCGGTTTGTTGCCGGAGGTCCCTTCAATTCCCGCCTTATTGAAAAAAGCAAACTATGAAAGTTTCCTGGTGGGTAAATGGCATTTAGGCTATCCTTCCATATATAGTCCGATCCGCAATGGATTTGATTATTTCTATGGTTTCAATGCAGGAGCGATAGATTATGTTGCCTATGACAATGAATTGTATGAGAACGAAAAAATAATTCATAGAGAAGGGTATTTAACCGACGTCTGGACTGAAAAAGCTATTGAGATCATTAATCAACCACATTCGAAGCCCTATTTTCTTTGTATTATGTTCAATGCGCCACACTGGCCGTGGCAGGCGCCGGGTGATAAGCCTTACGGAAAGCGTGGTGCAAACGCATGGTCGGCCGGTGGATCGGCCGCAACTTATGCAGCAATGATGAAAAGTCTTGACAGCGCCGTGGGAAAAATTGTAAATGCAGTGGATAATGCGAAATTGTCAGCCAACACGGTCATTATTTTCACAAGCGATAACGGAGGTGAACGTTATTCTGATAATGGTCCGTATAAGCAAGGTAAGATGTCTTTATGGGAAGGCGGGATAAGAGAACCTGCTTTTGTGCGGTGGACAGGAAAAATAAAACCTCATTCGATCACCCACCAGGTGACAACTACATTCGATTGGACCGCTACTATTTTGTCGTTAGCGGGAGCAAAGGCTGATCCTTCTTTTCCTTTGGACGGCATTAATATTATGCCAGTATTGCTGGGAAAAACTAAAGAAATAGACCGGACCTTATATTGGAGGATATTTCAAAGAAAGGATAATAAGGCGATGCGCGAGGGAAAATGGAAGTGGCTGAGAGATGAAAAGCAAAATGAATATCTTTTTGATATTGTGAGTGATCCATTGGAAAAAAATGATCTGAAAGATAAATACCCCGCTATTGTACTTCGCTTGAAAAACAAATTTATTCAATGGGAAAAAACTGTACTTCCGCCACTTCCACTTTGATTGCCCGCAATACTTTATGAGTTAACGGGATGCCTGTGGGGTGCATAAGTTTTTGTTTATTGATTACGAGGGTGTGCTGAGCGTATTAAATTATTTTTTTACCTTAGGAAGTAGATTCAAGTCTGCCGTCTGGTTCCCCTGA
>DASVAM010000023.1:0-3657 GCA_036376375.1 Chitinophagaceae bacterium | reverse complement strand
AGGGAAATAATGAGATCCCTTATCTCTGCATGCTCTTTAAACATTTGTTTTACTAATGCATTATCAACCGGTAAAAATTTCACTAATACTTTTTCCTCGTCTTTAAAATGAGGTTTGATATGATTTGTCCAAAACCATTTTGTATAATCACCAAGCGTTTCAACAGGGGTTCCATTGGCAAGACCCTGCCTTATTTTCCACACAAATAATAATCCATCGTGGTGTTCACGACTTAGTGGGGCCAATTCTTTACTCCGCTTGAGGGGTTTTATCTCTTCCATAACGTAAAATTAATAAGATGAACTAAGAAACAAGGATGATGTATAACACGAATTTAGCTGACCTTGATCAGGACAAAAGTTTCACGCAAAGCGACAAAGGATTCGCAAAGGCACAAAGATCTTAGCGACTTTATGTATTGGTCTTAGCGACCTTTTCGTGAAATAACGTTGAATAGAATTATGGGACTACCCCAGCGCAAATTTGCCACTGGAAGATTCGAGGGCCATCCCGCCGTGGGCGGGACTTATTAGTAGCACGATTGTTGACTACATGAAATTGAAATTACTTTAAGCAGCTAACAAAGATTAACCAAACATTGTTTCTAACAATTTGTATTCACAGCTGTTAATAAGTAACTTTAGGAAGTGATTGGGATAAGTCTTTATTTTAAATCACAAAGGGTAAGTAATCGTAATAAGAACGATGCTGTGAAAAAACTGGTAATGACCCTATACCAGGATTGTGAAATTAAAAACGAAGTGAATTGACAGAAACGATCATCAACCTCGAAACCGTAAACCCTATCGAGTTCTTTGGCGTAAACAACGGCAAGCTCGACATTCTGAAGAAGAAATTTCCCCTTTTAAAGATCTTATCACGGGGTACCCAGCTAAAACTCAGTGGTTCGCCTGAGCAGGTAACATCTGCCCGCGAAAAAATTGAACTCATCGTGCAATACCTGGAAAGGAACGGTCACATGAGTGAAAATTATTTTGAACAGGTACTCGGTGGTGATGATGCTGAAACGGTTGATAACTTCATTGACCGCAATCCAAATGATGTTTTAGTGTTTGGTCCGAATGGCAAAACCGTTCGTGCAAGAACGGCTAATCAAAAGCGTTTGGTACAAATGGCCGAGAAGAATGACATTGTGTTTGCAATAGGACCGGCCGGAACCGGTAAAACGTATACAGCAGTTGCGCTGGCAGTTCGTGCATTGAAAAATAAAAATGTAAAGAAGATCATACTAACCCGTCCCGCAGTGGAAGCTGGTGAGAACCTTGGGTTTCTTCCCGGCGATCTGAAAGAAAAGATCGATCCTTATCT
Source organism: Chitinophagaceae bacterium (assembly GCA_036376375.1). Classification (GTDB taxonomy): domain Bacteria; phylum Bacteroidota; class Bacteroidia; order Chitinophagales; family Chitinophagaceae; genus VBAS01. The sequence goes on along the minus strand of DASVAM010000023.1, from coordinate 2,328 downwards.
GCGTCCGTTGTATGATGCATTGGATGATATGATCCCGGCTGATAAGCTTGGATACTATATGAGCACAAGAACTATTGAGATCGCACCCCTTGCCTATATGCGTGGCCGTACGTTGGATAACGCCTTTATCATTTTAGATGAAGCGCAGAACTCAACCGATCTGCAATTGAAAATGTTTCTTACCCGTATTGGCGCCAATGCAAAGGCAATTATCACTGGTGATATCACACAGGTTGACTTACCAAGAAACCAGCGAAGCGGTTTACAAAAAGCTTCCCGCATTTTGAAAAATATTGATGGCATTGCTCATATTGAACTGGATGAAGATGATGTAGTACGTCACCGCCTTGTGAAGCAGATTCTCAGGGCCTATGACAAAGACAGAAAAGAAGAAGAAAGTCGCGAAGAGAAAAAATAGATCAGCCGGATCCCTAAACAACTTTATACAGCTACTAACCTTAATACCTCCCTTTCCTTTTGGAAGGGGAGCTTTCTTTTATGCTGTTAATGTCGATTATTTTAATAATCAAATAAGTTGATTTGTGTGCAGGTGGCCTTCTCCTTTGGAGAAGAGCCTGTCCCGCCTCAGGCGGGATCGGGATGAGGCTGGATTTTAGTACATTGCATCAATGAAAAGAATAATATCAATAACCTCACTCCTGTTATTGTTTGCCTGTAATGATTCTTCGAAAGAACCCGAAGCTGTAAAGCCGGAAAGCGGGATGGATGCTGCCGGCAAGTTTCTTCGTGCGGCTTTAGATGGTGATTATAAAAAGGCCAGAACTTACTTAGTGAATGATTCCACTAATCACCAAATGATCGACATTTATGAAAAAGATTATAATAACAACCTTCCGCCTGAAGATAAAAAAGCCTACAAAACGGCCAGTATCCGTTTTCTGAAAGAAACTCATGAGATAAACGATTCTACAACAATAGTTCATTATTCGAATTCTTATAAAAACAGACCTGATTCATTAAAAGTTGTAAAATTAAATGGCCAGTGGTTCATTGATCTGAATTTTACTTTTGAACCAAAAGATTCGATCCCCGAATGATCAAAAATATTTTATTGGTTGCTATTGGCGGAAGCGTGGGCAGCGTATTTCGCTATTTATGTCAGAAATGGGTATATCAATTTTATCCGCATCCTTTTCCATGGGGTACATTCCTTGTAAATGTGGCAGGCTGTTTTCTTATCGGGATTTTTTATTCCGTATCGGAAAAATCAAACATTCTTAGTCCTGAGTGGCGATTGTTATTAACGACTGGTTTTTGTGGGGGCTTTACTACATTTTCTGCATTTGCATTTGAAAATGTGACCTTGTTGCGAAGCGGTGATCTCATTTATTTTATTGTATATATTTTGGCAAGTGTGATATTGGGCATTGTAGCAGTGTTAGCAGGAATTGCGGTAATAAAATTATTATGATATGGAACTACTTGGTCAATCGAAACTGTTGCGGATCTTTGTTGGTGAAAGCGACAGGATCGATCATCAAACTTTATATGAAGCCATTCTTTTATCTGCCCGTGAAAGAGGACTGGCAGGTGGTACCGTACTAAAAGGTATTATGTCTTATGGAGCCAGCAGTCATATTCACCTGGCAAGGTTGATCGAGCTTTCACAAGACCTGCCTATCGTGATCGAAATCGTTGATAAAGCGGAAAAAATTGATGATTTTCTTCCGGTCGTAAATGATCTTTTTGAAAAATGTGGTAAAGGGGGATTGATCACAATTGAAAAAGTAGATGTGCTTTATTACAACCCGAAAAAATAAACTACAAATAATAAATTCCATTTTAATTGAATTAACTTCAGACAGTAAACTTTACCGGTATGCTTACTGTTTATCATCCGTGGCATGGGGCACACTATGGTGAAAATGCCCCGTTAGCTGTAAATGCAGTTATTGAAATTCCAAAGGGAAGCCGTGCAAAATACGAAGTAGATAAACCCACTGGTCTTTTAAAACTTGATCGTGTTATATACTCATCTTTTCATTACCCGATCAATTATGGTTTTATCCCGCAGACACTCGGACAGGATGGCGACCCTCTTGATATCCTTGTATTTTGTTCCCAATCGATCCAACCTCTTTGCCTGGTGGAAGCAAACGTGATTGGCAATATGCAGATGATGGACCAGGGCCAGGTAGACGATAAGATCATTGCTGTAGCGGCAGAGGATCCGGCCGTTAATCATATCAGGAGTGTAAAAGAATTTCCGCCACATATTATTACGGAACTGAGGAATTTTTTTGAACAATACAAAGTATTGGAAAATAAAAAAGTGGTGATCGACAATTTCCAGGATAAAGAAACCGC
>DASVAM010000272.1:0-9146 GCA_036376375.1 Chitinophagaceae bacterium | reverse complement strand
ATTTTACAGAAGTGGCGATCAGCTTTTCGCAAAAGTTAATGGCCAGATCATGGAAGCGATGGATTACAAGGGTGACAATAGTTTTGCAGGCGGTATTGATTACATTAAAGCAAAATTTGAATTATTCGACAAAGGAATTACTAAAGTGAAAGTTACTATCACGGAAGACAAACCAATTGAAATCACCGGAACAAAATTGTTGAAGTATTAAGAAATTAATGATCGTCATGTAAAATGTCTGCCGGCCGCAGACAGGGTTAAATTGTTGCCTGTTTAAAAACAATTTAACCATTTATCGTTTTAGCAATTATCATAACTCAAGCCTGTATCCGCTTCTGTATTCTCTCTTCACAAATTGATTCGCCGGTTCAAAATTGGTGATCTTCATTTTTTCACCATCCCAAAGCAATTGTTTGCGACCATTGAATTGCCGGCTGCTTCCTTTCATCTCGAAATGATTGTAACTTAAAACTGCAAGGTTACCCATCAAAACGGTCTCTGTCAAAGGCCCTGCCTGAGAGAATGGCGAGCTAGTATAGGTACCATATCCCTTTTTACAAGCGTCCGTCCATTGTTTCTGATGTCCTTCTGATCCGTTGTTTACAAAAGGATATTTTGAAGTGGGCAGCGTTGTCGAAGCCATTAATTTAGTTGGAAGTAGCGTTGGTTTTCTTCCAAACAATCCCGCCATCAATTTTCCCCTTGTACCTTCAAATAAAATTCCTCCATCCCATTCGCCAAATTCTTCATCTGGTAAAAGTTCAGCAGGACGTTTCGGTTTGATACCGCCATCATACCAGATCAATTCAACAGGTGACAGGTTACCACGTTTGGGAAATTGTAAATGGATTTTTGCAGATGGAGGAAAACTTCCCTTATAAAAGCTTTCCTGGAAAAACCCTGTATAAACAGATGTTACACTGCATTCAACGGCGGTTGGATAACCCAATTTCAATGCACGATATGGCACATCCACAAAATGACAGCCCATATCGCCCAATGATCCTGTTCCAAAGTCGGTCCAGCCCCGCCAGATAGCGGGATGATAGGCCGGGTTATAATCTCTGAATGGCGCAGTCCCCAACCAGAGATCCCAATCCAGTTCTTTGGGCAGTTCATGTTTGCCGGTCGGCAAAGAAACGCCTGAAGGCCAAACCGGTCGATTTGTCCATACATGAACGGTATGAACATTACCGAGAGCACCTCCCTGTATCCAGGTTTCTACAAGTCTTGTATCATCACCACTGCTTCCCTGGTTACCCATCTGTGTAACCACTTTATACTTCTTTTCTGCCTGCGTCAAAATTCTTGCTTCATAAATATCGTGTGTCAACGGTTTTTCAACGTATACGTGTTTACCCAATTGCATACAAGGCAACGCATGAACAGCATGCATGTGATCAGGAGTCGTCACCATCACCGCATCTATATTCTTATGTTCCTTGTCCAGCATTTCTCTGAAATTTTTATAATAAGGAGCATTGGGCCATTTTGTTCTTGCCTTTACGGCCATTCGATCGTCGACATCACAAAGAGCAACTATATTTTCGGCCCCGTTGTTCCATGCATAAGGAAGATTGACATCAGCCTTCCCTCCACAACCAATGCCGGCGATATTCAGTTTATCACTCGGAGCGATAAATCCTCTCCCTAAAACATGTCTTGGCACGATCATGAAACCACCAGCAACAAGTACACCATTAAGTAGAAAACTCCGGCGGGAATAATTCTCAGTATGTTTCTTTTTCATGGGAAATTTTTTTTCAAGTTACTCGATGAAAAAATATTGGAGAAATCTGTTTTCACGCATGTTGTAAACCGCATTTCATATACCTAACTTTACTTTATGAAGAATATTTTGATGATGCTGTTTGCAGGATGGCTTGCGTCCTTTGGTTTAAAAAAAGACAGCCAACCAGTCACACTTGCTGAAAAGAAATTCTATCGCTGGGATGAGTTCAACATGGGTGTGGATCTTTCCTATGTAAATCAAATCGAAGATTATGGTGGCAGGTACAGTGATTCAGGAAAAGCGAAAGATTGTTTTAAGATCTTAAAAGATCATGGTGCTAACACGGTTCGTGTCCGCTTGTGGCATACTCCGGCGTGGGTCGCTAAACTGAATAATGGCAAAATGTATTACGATGTTTATGGAGTTGAAAAAACAATTCGTCGCGCTAAGGAAGCAGGCATGGCCGTGAATCTTGATATCCATTATAGCGATCGGTGGGCCGATCCCGGCCGGCAGGAAACTCCCGCAGCATGGGCGGGATTGCCATTAGATATTTTGAAAGACTCTGTCTACAACTACACGATGGCGACCCTGAATTATTATAAAAGCAAGAATCTTACACCTGAAATGGTACAGGTAGGTAATGAAACAAATAACGGAATGTGCTGGCCTGCCGGGAAAGTCGTCAACGAGAATTTTGCTGCTTATGCAACACTCCTGAAAAGTGGCATCAGGGCTGTTCGTGATTTTTCGGCTACGTCGCCCATCAAACCAAAAGTTATTATTCATGAAGCACAACTGCAATCTGCTGGCTGGTGGATGAATGGGATCACCGGCGAAGGCGTGAGTGACTACGATATTATCGGGCTGTCGCATTACACCAAGTGGTCTTCCGTGAAAACAATGCAGGGTGTAGCAGATACTATCCGAAAACTTGTAAATACTTACAGGAAAACAGTGATGATAGTAGAAACCGGCTATCCATGGACGACTGGTAACGGGGATCGTTACAATAATATTTTTTCGGCGAATGATGCGGCGCCGGGTTATACAATTTCTGTCGATGACCAGTTTCGCTATTTAAAAGACCTAACCCAGGCGGTCATCAACGGAGGCGGCCAGGGTGTCCAGTATTGGGAACCCGCATGGATCACATCAAAACTGAATGATAGCTGGGGCGTTGGATCATCCTGGGATAATGTAACCTTATTTGATTTTGCCGGAAATGTTTTAAAAAGTGCCGATTACATGTGCACACCTTATAAATTCTAAAAAATGGATCGAACCTATTGGGAAAAAATTGCGCCTGATTATAACGAAGAGATCTTTGATGTTTTAAAAAATGATACGAAAGGATCAATTGTATCTGCCGTCAGAAAACTTGCTGCAAAAAACAAGACCGTCATTGATATCGGTTGTGCCATTGGTAAATGGTTGCCGGTGCTTTCTCCCATCTTTAAGAAAGTATACGCCGTTGATATATCAGCAGAAAATCTGGAAATAGCTAAAAAGCTTTATCCTGAATTTACAAATGTGGTGTACGACCGTATTGATATGTCAGGCTCAAAAGCACGCATGCCCTTGTGCGATGTTGGTATTTGTATCAACGCTATCCTCACGGACTCATTGAAAAAAAGAAATGTGTTCTTTACGAACCTGGAAAAGTGTATTAAGAAAAATGGTTATTTAATTCTTGTCATCCCTTCCCTTGAATCTTCTTTACTAACTTCCATCATCCGTCAACGATGGGACCCTGACAAAGATGCAGCTGGAGTCATCAATAAAAAAAGAATGAGTGCCCAGTTAAAAAATATTTTACAGGGAAATGCGGAGATTGATCGTGTTCCTACCAAGCATTATCTCAAAGAAGAATTACAATTATTACTTGGCAATGAGGGGTTTCAGGGAGAAGAATTTCAAAAAATCGAATATGAATGGGACACTGAGTTTTTAAAACCACCAAAATGGTTAACGGAACCAAAACCATGGGATTGGATGGTTGTGGCAAAAAAATTGTAGCCAAATTAGAGTCATTTACTTCAGATTTTAGAGTTAAGATTTTGGATTTAAATCTAAAATCTGCAATCCGAAATCTAAAATTACCTTCCACTTTCCCCACCTGTGGAAAATTTTAACGGTTTTGCATCGTTATTAAAACAGACATTTACAAAACCCAATGCCGCCAATGGAAACCACAAAAGAACTATCCGCACTCTTCACCCTCATCGACGATCCGGATGAAGAGGTCTTTGGCGCCGTATCAGAAAAAATTATTGACTACGGCAAAAACATTATTCCAAGTCTTGAACACCTTTGGGAAACAATCCCTGACGAGAACGTGCAGCAACGCATCGAATTGCTCATCCATCGTTTGCATTATCGCGACCTTAGTGAAGATTTCAGGCAATGGAATGTTTCCGGTCATCATGATCTCATGTTAGGTGCACTACTCGTTTCTAAATTTCAATATCCTGACCTTGCGACTGCACCGGTACTGCAGGAAATAGAAAAGATCCGTCGCAATATCTGGCTTGAATTAAATAACTACCTCACTCCCCTTGAGCAAATAAATATCGTGACGAGTATTTTGTATAGTTATTATGGTCTGAAAGGCGGAGAAATAAATCACCAGGAAACAAATGAGTTTTTGATCCATAAAACACTCGAAGCAAAAAGAGGCAACCAGCTCAGCAATGGAATATTGTATTTGGTACTTGCAGAGTTGTTGGATATTCCGGTTAAAGCGGTATTTATTCCGAAACAATTTGTGCTGGCCTATTTTAAACATGGCTACAGCGATGAGAACCTGGAAAATCCGCAGGAGAAAATTGAGTTTTATATCGATCCCACAAGCGGGCAGGTATTTACCCATAAAGATGTGGCCAGTTATTTTAAAAGAATTTCTGTGGAACCCGCTCCGTCTTTTTTTAAACCACAAAACAATCGTTCAGTTATCCGATATTTATTGGAAGAAAACAGTAAATGTTTTACCGACGAAAAAGATCTACACAAGCAAAAAGAGTTAAGGGATTTGGCTAACTTACTGGACTAAAAAAAATGTATGCCCGTTATTTCCTGGAGCGATTTTGAAAAAGTCGAGATTCGTTGCGGCACGGTGATCGATGTGAAAGATTTCTCCAGGGCAAGAAAACCATCCTACCAGCTATGGATTGACTTTGGCGCTGAATTAGGTATCAAAAAATCTTCAGCACAGGTTACACAGTTTTACAAAAAAGAGGAGCTTCTCAACAAGCAAATTATTGCCGTTGTTAATTTCCCACCCAAGCAAATTGCCGACTTCTTTAGCGAATGCCTTGTCCTGGGTGTTTATGATGAAAACAATCATGTAATTTTATTGCAACCCGAAAGGGCCGTTAAAAATGGACAACGCATCGGCTGACATACCTGGCATTGTTTCTTACACTACTTATTATCATTCTCCTGTTGGATTACTCAAAATTTCCGGAACAGAGAACTATATAAGTGAGGTTTCCTTTTTTGATAAGGCACAAAAACCAGAAGGCAGAAAGAAAAATTTACCACCTCTGATGATCCAGTGTCTTGAACAGCTGATCCAATATTTCCAGGGTGAAAGAAGAGTTTTTGAGTTACCGATCCATCAACAGGGCACCGCATTTCAACAAGAAGTTTGGAACGAGCTGATGACGATACCTTATGGCAAAACGATCAGCTATCTTGAGTTGGCAAGAAAAACCGGAGACCCCCGGGCGACCAGGGCTGTCGCAAATGCAAATGGAAAAAACAATGTTGCCATCATCGTCCCCTGTCATCGCGTTATTGGTTCCAATCGTGAATTGGTTGGTTATGGCGGTGGTTTATGGAGAAAGAAATGGCTGCTTGAACTGGAAGCAAAAGTGGCGCATGGAGTGCAGACTTTGTTCTAGTCTAATGTACTAGTCGGTAGTCTATAGTGACTAGATTTCAACTACTAAAGGCTACTAATTATTCTCTGTTCAGATCCTCCGGTGTAAATCCTAGAGGCAATAGCTGGCTGGCTTTTTCAAAGACAAATATTTTTCCTTCGAAACCGGCAAGAATTAAGCGAATCGGCTTCTTTACACGGATCTCGTATTCCTGTAATGATTGCCTGCACATGCCGCACGGAGCAATTGGCTGCTTACTATTTCCATTACCAGTATAATAACTGATCGCCATTGTATCAATTGGAATTTCGGGATATAAGGTAGAAGCTGATGCAAGCAGAACCCTTTCAGCACACAGGCCAACGGGATAAGATGCATTTTCCTGGTTGGTGCCTGCAACGATTTCTCCATTTACCAGCTTGGCAGCAGCACCAACAAAAAAGTTCGAATAAGGTGCATAAGCCAGCTTACTTACCTCCCGGGCCTCGTTCAGTAACCAGCCATCCTCTTTTGTCAACTCATTAATATCATCATAGACTTTGTAACGAATCTCGATCTTATTTTCCTTCATACTGATAAGATAGTTCTTTTCTGGCAAAGACAATAAGGGGCTGCTTCAAAAGTATCTTCTCGCAGCGATCGCAGTGAAAGCAAAGACGCAAACGATTTGAAAGTAAGTTGCGCCCGCTGGGTGAAATAAATGAGGATTTTAAGACTCCCTCTTACAATTATTTTACAAAACGGAACAGCCGGTTCCATCGCGGCCCCCCATCCCAACTGAACCAAATGAGCCATGCCTTACCAACTACCCTGTCTTCAGGAACAAAACCCCAGAAACGACTATCCTGTGAATTGTGCCTGTTATCTCCCATCATCCAGTAATAATTCATTTTAAAAGTATAGCTGGAAACTTCTGCTCCATTCAAAAAGAACTTACCATCCTTCATATAAAAATCATTTTGTTCATACACACGAATGGCTCTTTCATACAAGGGATAATTTTCAGCCGTCAATGGCAATGATGCACCTTTTTTGGGGATCCATACCCCATTGCCGCCATAATTATCCACCGACCATTTATGCAGCGTATCATACGGGAAGATCATTAATTGATTGGGGTACTCATCAAGCTGTGGATCTATTTTTTTTATCAATGAAGATTTTTCCAAAATGGCTTTCTCTGCTGTTGTCAAATTAATGATATACCTGTACCGGTTTGATGGATCATCCTGGTAAAAATCTCCATCATTTAATTTAACACCGATGTCCTCCAATCCAGTTTCATCAAGACTCACATTTTCTTTCACCTCCACAACGTACTTAAGAGGTGAGTTTGGCGGAGCCTCTTGTTTTATTCCATTGACATACACGTCACCTTTCACAACTTTGATTGTGTCACCCGCGATGGCGATACAACGTTTGATATAATTATCCGTTTTGTCCGTTGGGTGAACAACAACAGGAAATTTTCCCGGGTTACTTAAAATCTCTCCCGGGTTTGCCTTCATTGTTCTTCCACCAGCGACATAATAAGTTGGTTCCCCGGCCTGGTCTTTACGTTTTATCTCATAATAAGGAACGGCCGATTCAAAACCATCCGCATGTATAACCGTGTCACCTGCAGGGAAATTAAATACTACGGCATCACCTCTTTTTACGGGTCTTTGCCACCAGCGTATATAAGGCAGCTTTAGCGCTTCCGTATAAGATTTATTTCCCACACCGGGAATATAATTATGTATAAATGGGATGGACAATGGCGTATTTGGAACCCGTGGGCCATAACTGATCTTGCTCACAAAAAGAAAATCATTTACCAGCAAAGATTTTTCCATGGAACCGGTGGGAATAGTATATGCCTCGAAAATAAAAAGACGGATCAGCGTTGCTGCGACAATGGCAAAAACTGCCGCATCGATCCATTCCCTTGCGCCAGATTTTTTATGTTTTCGGGCAGCTTCTGCCCCGATGAATTTTGTATCCTTGTTGTTGGCAATGTACGGAAAGTAGAACGGAGCGAACAACGACGCGCCGGTATGATGCAAAAACGAAAACTTGCCAAAAACTTTGGCGAACTCGATGAAGATCCCCATGCTGATAAACCAACCACCAACAGGTATCAGTTGCCAGAATACCCAATGCTTTGGGCGATGAGCAAGTTCCTGCATGACCCATGTATTATAAAAAGGAACAAAAGCTTTCCAGGTGGGTGCACCAGCCTTTTGAAACAATTTATAAAAACCAAATGCGGGAAGGAAAACGATTAGGGTACCGATCAGGTAGATAATGAAGATGTGCTGTAATGGCATTCAGTGATTTTTAATGCGGACAAAGATAATGTTTACGGTTTATTTCAGTAAGAAGGTGTAATGACAGGCGGCTATCATGGCTTATAAGCCTCACAAAAGAAATGTTAATGATGCAATTTTTTATTTAGGCACAACATAAGATTTGACATCGTCTGTTGAGATCGTTTTACCCGAAAGAATGATCAGTCTTTCCACCACGTTTCGTAATTCACGAATATTCCCGGTCCAGTTATATTCCTGTAATAATCTCAATGCTTCATCATCAATATTCTTCTTGGCCACGCCATATTCAGAACAGATGTCAGAAAGAAACCTGTCAACTAATAAAGGAATATCATCTTTTCTTTCATTCAGTGACGGCACATGAATAATGATAACGCTTAGCCGGTGATAAAGATCAAGACGAAAACGCTTCTCCTCCACTTCTTTCAGCAAGTCCTTATTGGTGGCGGCAACGACTCTTACATCCACGTTGATGTCTTTGTCCGCACCCACACGGGTTATCTTTCCCTCCTGCAATGCACGCAAAACCTTCGCTTGTGCATTCAGGCTCATATCTCCTATCTCGTCAAGGAATAAAGTACCGCCGTTCGCCTGTTCAAATTTTCCGATTCGTTGTTTTATCGCAGAGGTAAAAGATCCTTTCTCATGGCCAAATAGTTCACTCTCTATTAACTCGCTTGGAATGGCCGCACAATTCACTTCAACCAACTGCCCCCCGGCACGACTGCTTTTCTCATGTACCCATCTTGCCACTAATTCTTTGCCGACACCATTTTCTCCGGTGATAAGAATTCGTGCATCGGTTGGTGCCACTTTTTCAATCGTCTCTTTTATCTTTTTTATCGGGTTTGATTCACCGATCATTTCCTGCACGCGATTGACTTTACGCTTCAGCACTTTTGTTTCGGTCACCAAAGAACTTCTGTCCATCGCATTGCGTATAGTGATCAACATCCTGTTCAGATCAGGTGGTTTTGATATATAATCAAATGCCCCCTTTTTGACCGCATCTACCGCCGTTTCTATATTGCCGTGCCCGGAGATCATGATCACAGGAATATCTGCATTTGATTCAGTTGCTTTTTGTAAAAATTCAATCCCATCAAGCTTGGGCATTTTGATATCACAAAGCACAACATCATAAGATCTTTCTCTGAATTTTTTCAGACCCTCTTCGCCATCCCCAGCTTCTTCCGTCTTATATCCTTCGGCAGAAAG
>DASVAM010000010.1:0-9050 GCA_036376375.1 Chitinophagaceae bacterium | reverse complement strand
GCGGTTTTTTTTGGAAAAGCAAATGAAATAACCGGGTTCGTGAACTCTCAATATGACAAAGTTGACGATTATTTTCATTTGAAAGAGGAGAATCAGCGCATCCATAAAATGAATGACTCTCTTTTGAATTTATTGCAAACTAATTTTATAAAAGCAGATACGGGTTCTCACATCATCACAGATACTATTCGATACGATACCCTTGGTACCGTGAGGAAGTATTTGGCCAAGGAAGCAAAAGTTGTGAGCAATTCCATCAATAGCCAGAAGAATTATTTCCAGATTAACCGCGGGTCAGGACAAGGCATAAAAGATAATATGGCCGTTATTAATTCGGACGGAAGTGTGGTCGGCCAGGTAGTGGGTGTGAGTGAGAATTTCAGCCAGGTGATGAGCTTGCTTAATGTGCACTCAATCGTGAGTGCCATGATGAAAAAAAGCCGGAACACCGGCAGGATAGAATGGGATGGTCAAAGCCCTCTTTATTTAACACTGAGGAATATTCCCAAAAGCGATTCGGTGGTGAAAGGTGACACTGTTCTTACCGGTATTAATACCTTCAATTATCCCCCGGGTTGGATCATTGGAACGATAGAAGATTTTGTAGAAGATAAAAGCACCAATTTTTATGTCTTGCGGGTAAGACCTGCAGCTAATTTTCAAAACCTGCAACAAGTTTTTGTTATCGAGAACTTGCAGAGGGAAGAGCAGGTTGAGTTGGATAAAACAACACAGAAAAAAGTAGACGAGTTAAATAAGAGAAAGCAATGAATGATGTCGTAAGAAACGTATTCCGGTTTGTTTTTTTTATTCTGTTACAGGTTTTTGTATTAGACAATATCCCTCCGCTCCACAGGTTTATCATTCCCGTGATATATTTTCTCTTCATCCTTTGGCTTCCGTTTTCCATTTCAAGATTCTGGCTGTTGGTAATTGGTTTTATGACCGGGTTGTCCTACGATTATTTCACCGTTACGCCTGGTCTGCATGCTGCAGCCTGTGTATTGGTAGCTTATTTCCGTCCATTTATCGTGAATATTCTGATACCCAAAGACACTTCTGAGTTCAACTATAGCGAGCCTTCAGCAAAAGCAATGGGCTGGGCTCCCTACACTGTGTATGTATTTGCACTGTCCCTGCTGCATCATGGCTATTTATTGTTACTTGAATTGCTTGAGATCGGCGATTTTCTTGCGTTTCTTATAAAAGTCATTGCCAGTACCGCTATCAGCATGCTCCTGATCTTTACGGCAGAAATTTTATTTCCAAGAAGATTAAAGTACAGAACGAATACCGCCTGATCCGGGGATGTGACCGGCAGGGTACTCCCGGAAATCCATAATAGAAAATTAAAACATGACAACTCCATTTTAAAAACAATTTCTTCGTTGTAATTTGCAATAGTAGTGCAAACCTGCCTGCCGTCAGGCAGACAACTTACCTCGTACACTTTTTATGCCTGTGTTTAACCAATCAAGGAGCCGTATCATCAGACTCATATTTGCTGTTGCATTTTTCATCATACTTGCGCAGTTATTCAATTTGCAGGTCATTTCAGGGAAATACCAGGAGCTGGCAAGGAATAACGCCGTTTATCCTAAGATCATTTATCCTGAAAGGGGGATTATTTTCGATAGAAAAGGAAAGGCGATCCTCAACAATGCTATCATGTATGATATGATGGTGACACCCGCCGAGATAAAAGGGATAGATACACTCGATTTTTGCCGGATAATGGAAATTGATACTGCAGAGTTTAACCGAAGGATACTGGATGCAAGATTTAAGAACACCGCAGTTCGCCCCTCCATTTTTGAGGACCTGCTCACTCCCGAAATGCAGGTAAGGTTTGAAGAGAACAGTTGGAAATTTCCCGGATTTGTTTTGGTACAACGCCCTGTAAGATCTTATCCTTTCAATGCCGCAGCGCACTTACTCGGGTACATCGCAGAAGTAAATCCAAAACAGATTGAGAACTCGGAAGGTTTTTACAGAATGGGGGACTATGTTGGTCAAACCGGGTTAGAATCGGTATATGAAAAAGTGTTAATGGGTCAGCGGGGTGTGCAATATTTGATCAAGGATAACAAGAACAGGTTAGTAGGTTCTTATGAAAAAGGAGAATTTGATACGGCGGCGATCGCCGGGCGTGGATTAAGAACATCTATTGACATCGAGCTACAACAACTGGCGGAAAAATTAATGACCAATAAAGTTGGTTCCGTTGTCGCAATTGATCCAAAAACTGGCGGCATACTGGCAATGACCTCTGGTCCAAATTTTAACCCAAATGAATTAACTGGCCCGTACAAAAATAAAAACTATACAAGGCTTGTATTGGATGTTTCTGCACCATTATTAAATCGTGCGATAAAAGGCCAGTATCCTCCCGGCTCGACATTTAAACCATTGGGCGCTCTTGTTGCTTTAAATGAAGGAGTGATCAATGCCAATTATGGTTTCCCCTGCGGCGGCAGATATCATGGATGCGGGATCGGTAAACCAGCTTGTACACATGCAGGCGGCGGCCATGCGGCTACGTTAAGACTATCAATAGCAAATTCCTGCAATTCTTATTATGCGCATATTTATAGAATGACAGTCGATAATCGAAAGTATAAGAATGTTAAGGACGGTTATGAAAAATGGCATGATTACATGAATGCTTTTGGATTGGGAGTTCGCCTCGGGATTGATCTGCCAAGTGAGGATAGGGGAAACATTCCGGATACTGCTGTTTATAATAAGGAATATCGCAATCAATGGAACTCCTGTACAAATCTGACGCTGGGTATTGGCCAGGATAAAATGCTCGCTACACCACTTCAGTTAGCAAATGCGATGTGCGTTATTGCCAATAAAGGATATTATTATATACCACATTTTGTTGAGAGGATAGAGGGCGAAACGGAGGACGATACTATCTTCCTGAATAAGTATCGGAGAAAACATGCAGTGCTTACTAATATAGCGGATTCAGATTACGATGAGGTTATTGATGGTATGCAGGATGTCGTTGAATCCGGAACGGCAAGGATTGCAAAGATTCCCGGGATTAATATCTGTGCAAAGACCGGAACTGCTGAAAACTTCACATTTCTCGATAGAAAGAGACTAAAGCTGCCTGATAACTCGATGTTTGTTTGTTTTGCACCCAAGGAAGATCCAAAGATCGCGCTCGCCGTCACGGTAGAAAATGCTGGCTTCGGCGCCACGTGGGCAGGACCGATCGCAAGAATATTAATGGAAAAATATTTGAATGATACTTTGCAGGAAAAAAGCAAAACGGATGTTGAACGGATATCCGGCACCGACCTGATGCCGAAGTATTATATAAGAAAGCAATTCATAGAAGATTCAACCCGTGCTTTTAAATGGTTTGAAATGACAAAAGACAGTTCTTATATTAAAAAATATGTTTTCGATAATACAATATCACCCCGGTCAGAAAAAAGGAAAAAGCAGGAAAAAGAAGAGAAGAAAGAAAGCATGGTATTGCTGAAAGATGAAAGAATCTATCGTCAAAAACAGTTAGCCCGTACATGAGCCAGCGCAATCCCGAAATATCAAAAGGAGTTGACTGGAGTCTTGTATGGTTATGGGCATTACTATCGTTCATAGGCATCATGGCAATATTTGGGGTTACTTATCATGAAGGAGATAATGTTGTTCAAACCTTTCTAAGATTTCGAACTGATTACAGCCGGCAATTTTATTTTTTTATTGTGTCCATAGTCATCGGCATGTTCATTTTGCTGACTGACAGTAAATTTTTTCCGGCAACAGCCAATCTTTGGTATGCCGCAGGTATATTTTTAATACTACTCGTTTTTCCATTGGGATCAAAAGTAAAAGGAACTGAATCCATCATTAAAGTTGGTGGCAGTTTTCAATTTCAACCTGCTGAGTTTTGTAAAATATGTGTGTGTCTTGCTTTGGCAAAATATCTTTCAAGACCGGAGACGGATTTCAGGCGAACGCAGTCACAACTCATAGCGGCGGGTATTGCCCTGTTGCCGGCTGCATTGAGCATCATGCAAAGCGAGACAGGCCTGGCGCTGGTATACCTTTCATTTTTTATCGTCATGTATCGCGAAGGTCTGTCATCGGCTGTTCTCATAATTGGATTTTCAATTGGGACATTAGTTGTAGCAACATTGCTTGTAGAAAAAAATCTGCTTGCCGTTATTCTCCTTGCAATAACTCTCTTCATCATTTTTATCATGCGAAGGCAGATAAAAAGAAACAGGGGGCTTCTTATCAATATTATTCTGGTTGGAATATTGTGTATCGGTATCCAGCGATTTGGAGTTCCTTTTGCTTTTAAACATATTTTGAAAGAACACCAGGTGGAGAGAATTTTCAGCACCATTGGTAAGGATATCCCTGAAGAGTACAAAAAAGAACAAAAGGCCGGACAGGCAAAAGCAGCAGGCAAAAAAGATGTAGACTATAATGTCAAGCAATCAAAGATCGCAATCGGTAGTGGCGGTTTTGCAGGCAAGGGTTTGCTTAAAGGTACTCAAACTCGATTTGATTTTGTCCCGGAGCAACGAACAGATTTTATTTTCTGTACAATTGGTGAAGGGTTTGGCTTTATCGGGAGCCTGGTTTTATTAAGCCTTTATCTCGTTTTATTATTCAGGATAGTTGCTGTAGCCGAAAGACAGCGTAGTGTATTCAGCCGGTGTTATGCATACGGTGTGGGAGCCGTGTTCTTTTTTCATATAGCCATTAATCTTGCTATGACCGTTGGTTTGGCTCCTGTAATTGGTATCCCCCTTCCTTTCGTGAGCTATGGCGGTACTTCTTTACTTACAAATACGATTCTTCTTTTTATTCTTATACGACTGGATGCAGACCGCCAAATGGTGCTACGCTAAACCCCGGACCCCTTAGAAGAAGTTATTAGCTAAATTTGACCTTTATTATCTGGTTGATTTAAAATTATAAAATGAAAGAAACTCCAGGTTCCCCCTTTGGGGGGTTAGGGGGCATGAAGATAATTCCATTAAGCGAGGGCACATTTACGATCGACAAAACAAAACTGTTTGTTCCGTTTGATGACGAGATCCATGATCTTCATCAAAGACCTGTTGGAAGTTTATTGGTAGAGATCCAACCATTCGTTATTATTACTTCAAAAGATATTTTATTACTTGATACAGGGTTAGGTTTTGAAAAGGACGGACAATTGCAGATCCATAAGAATCTGGCTAATGCAGGAATCAATCCGTCGGAGGTCACTAAAGTATTAATGACGCATTTGCATAAGGATCATGCTGGTGGGGTTTCAATGGGAGCAAACCATGATCAGTTAAGTTTTGCTAATGCTAAATTCTTTCTGCAGGAGAGAGAACTGAATTTTGCGTTTGAGAAAGGATTTCCTTCATTTATTCCGGAAGAGTTAGCGCTGTTAAAGAATTCAGATCGTGTTGTATTATTAAAGGATGGTGAAGGGGTAATTGATGGTTATATTCATTATGAAGTAACAGGGGCCCACTCTCCCTCGCACCAGGTTTTTTGGATCAAAGAAAATGATAAAACGATCTTCTTTGGCGGCGATGATGCTCCGCAACTACAACAAATGAAACATCGCTTTGTTGCCAAGTACGACCATGATGGAAAAAAGGCAATGGAGCTAAGAAGGACCTGGTGGGAGCAGGGACAAGACGAGAAATGGACGTTCTTATTCTATCATGATGTTAAAAATCCGGTGAAAGAATTTTAGATTTTAGATTGCAGATTTCAGATTTGTAATCTAAAGTTCCTTGCCTTAAATCTAAAATCTGCAATCTAAAATCTACAATAAGAAAAAGGCCGTCCCCGTTTATCGGGATGGCCGTTGCTAACCTATGAAAAACACCGAGATCAAATTCTATTGTAAACTCAGAAAGGCTTATTGGTTGTTGGCCTTTCCGTCCTTCGAACCCTGATCTGTTCCTCTCTCATCTCTTTGATTTCACGAATAAAAATGTCCTGTTGTTTGTAAACATCATTACTTCTTTTTTCACCAACAATGTCACGAAACTCGGTGCGGTAACGAAGCCGTAATTCTATAATTTTTTGCTGGCGAACCAGCACATCGGCTCTGTTATCGTGCAGGGTTTGTTTCCATTCTCTGAAGTATCGGATAAAAACGGGAGTAAATCGTTCGGCCTCATTACGGGTAAGATTAAGTCTCTTCTGGATAAACTCTCTCATCTTATCCCGGATCTTGTCTTTGCCATCGTCCTGCGCTTTTGAAGAAAAGTCGGCCAGCAAAGCAAGGGTCAATATGAGTAAATATTTCTTCATCATTTATTCGTTCATTACGCCATCAGCATCAGCAGATGATTCCAAAGCAACGGCATCGTTTAAAAATTCTTCGATATCCTTTTCGGGGACGTCTTTCATCAATTCTTTTATTTCCGCTTTTTGAACAGCTTCACTTTCGATATCAGGCTTATTTATTTCACCATTCGTTAACGTTACTAATTCATCTATTTTAGCTTTGTCCACTGTCTTTACATTCTTTTCGATCCATGCATGTGGATTGTCTACGGGGTTAATCTGTCCCTGCTTAAAAAACAACAAGCCACCAATTACAACGATTCCAATTACCATAGCGACGGCTGCTAAGCGATACCATTTGCGTCTTGAAATTGAGATGACTTTTGTTTCTTTATGTCCTCCATAGGTTACAAGGGACTTCTTCGAAGAGTCCATACGAACAACTTTTGGTCCAAGTGTTTCAAAATATCCTGCGGGAACTGTGTATGGGTTTTTGTTTCTTAAATTGTTTAATAGCGGTGACAGCTTCCCAATTTCTTTCTCACTTGTTTGTCCCAGGGACTCCTTATGGAGATGATCGTCATTTTCGTTTATCTTCTTCAAAACATCTTCACCAAATTTTTGAAAAAACCCGACAGGAACTGTATAAGGCATTTCTTTAGAAACATTGCTAAGCAAAGGAGACAAATATTGCAATTCATCTTTTGCGTTAGTCGCATTCAATGCTTTTATACGGTTCAGGATCTGATCAGCCAATCCGTCAAAATAACCGGCAGGTGCTGCATAGATATTTTGCAGGTGATGACCATTGAGGCTACTGCCCAGCTCCGCTAATTCATTCAATATCGTATCCCTGTTTGTCATTTTACCGTAATTAAGACGGATTTTGATATTGTAAGTTTAATGATTCTTAATGTAGTCCTCTATTTTTTTAACGGCGTGGTGGTAACTGGCTTTAAGGGCTCCTTCGCTGGTTTCCAACACTTTACTCATCTCTTCATACGGCATTTCATCGTAATACCTCAACTGAAACACAATTCTCTGCTTTTCAGGAAGTTGCTGGATACCCAATTGAAGTTTCCACTCCAGCTTATTACCATCAAAATCCCGGTCGGCCTTTATTTTGTTTTCCAATCCACTTTCCACATCGCTTAGCGATACGGAAGCTCTTTTCTTTTGCTGCTCCAGAAAGGTTAAACATTCGTTTGTCGCCACCCGGTACAGCCAGGTATACAGCTGGCTGTCTTCCCGAAAATTTTCAAGCCCATTCCAAACCCTGATCATCACATTTTGAAGCACGTCATTTGCATCATCATGATCAACAACCATACGGCGCAAATGCCAATACAGTTTCTCCTGGTATTTTTTGATGATGGATGTAAACGCTTTTTCCTTTGTAACCGGGTTACGGAATTCTACGAGCAATTCACTATCGCTTAATGTTGTCAGGGCCATGTGGTTCGGTCTTTAATCAAATTTAGAATATTGGAATACGGAAGCGTTTAACCTGTTCAACAGTATAAAAATATAATTTTTTATTTTGTTATACCAGTCCTGCTTTCCGGCAGGCAGTTTTAGTTTTCCATAGCATCGTCCCCCGGGCCGTAATCACTTCATCGTTCCGAATTTTACCGGGCAATAAAAAACCGTCGCCTGTAAAGCAACGGTTAAACATAGGAATCCTTTAAGACTATTTTCTTGCCATCACTTTTTCAGCAGCAGCAACAATGTCCGGCACATCTAACCCATATTTCTTTAGTAGTTGTGCAGGAGTTCCGCTTTCACCAAAAGTATCTTTCGTGCCAACATATTCAATTGGCACAGGGAGATTCTTTGCAGCGCATTGGCCAATTGCATCACCTAATCCACCAATGATGTTATGTTCTTCTGCAGTCACCGCACATTTTGTTTTGCGAATAGAATTGATGACCGCTGCTTCATCAAGCGGCTTGATCGTATGAATATTGATTACTTCAACATTGATCCCTTTTTCCTGAAGTATAACACCCGCTTGTATTGCATTCCAAACTAAATGGCCACAGGCGAAAATCGAAACATCTGTTCCTTCCGAAAATACCTGTGCTTTACCAATTTTAAAATCTTCGGATTTCGTAAAGATTGGCCAAACAGGTCTTCCAAATCTTAAATAAACTGGGCCCATATGATCTGCAATTGCAATCGTTGCCGCTTTTGTTTGATTATAATCGCAGGGGACGATTACCGTCATTCCCGGCAGCATTTTCATCAAACCAATATCTTCTAATATCTGGTGGGTAGCACCGTCTTCCCCTAAAGTAACGCCCGCATGCGAAGCACAAATTTTTACATTCTTACCCGAATACGCTATCGATTGACGAATCTGATCATAAACCCGGCCAGTGGAGAAATTTGCAAACGTGGTCGTATAGGGAATTTTTCCACCAATGGTTAAACCGGCTGCGATACCCATCATGTTCGCCTCAGCAATACCACATTGAAAAAATCTGTCAGGAAATTCTTTAATGAATTGATTCAGCTTCAATGAACCCGCAAGATCTGCCGTAAGTGCAACAATGTTTGAGTTTTTTCTTGCCGCTTCTACAATTCCATCACCAAAACCACTACGGGTGTCTTTGTTGCCCGTTGATTGAATTTCTTTAAGCATGTTTGATTTCTGTTCCATCACTTCCATAACTTATCAATATAGGTTGGCGCAAAAGTAAGGCTTCGGGGGAAATTGGCAATAGGCAAAGGGCAATAGGCAATGGGCAATAGGCAATAGGCAAATTGCAAAATGA